>CAZQYL010000049.1:0-3683 GCA_964597425.1 uncultured Ignavibacteriales bacterium
TTACCTGGCAGTATACCCGCCATCAATTACAAGTTCACTGCCGGTTATGAATTTCGCTTCATCTGAAGCTAAGTAAATGATACCATATCCAATATCATCGGGCTCTCCCAAATGTCCTACAGGGTGAAGACTTTCAAGAAGCCTTAAACCCTCATCTGCATTACTCATGGGCTTAAGAAAATTTTGTACCATTGGAGTATATATGAAACCCGGGTGAAGTGAGTTGACCCTGATCTTATCCTTAGCATAAAAGAGAGCATCAGTTTTGCTCATAAGTCTGACTGCCCCTTTTGAAGCATGGTATGGAGGTATATCTGCTGCACCTACAAGTCCGTACACCGAAGACATATTGATTATACTTCCGCCTCCGGCTGCCTTCATAAAAGGTATTACATATTTTGTGCAAAGAAAAACGCCATTTACATTCACTTTTAGAACCGCATTCCATTCCTCGTATGTTATCTCATCTGTTGGCTTATTGATCCCTGAAATACCCGCATTATTGACAAGAATATCAATTCCACCGAATTTTTCGGCGATCTTTGACATTACTTCCTTAACATTTGACTCATTGGAAGTATCTAAATGCCAGAATTCAGCAATTAATCCCATTTTCCTGATCTCTTCCGCCAAAGCATTGCCTTCGGCATCCAGGATATCAGTTACAGCGACTCGCGCGCCTTCTTTTGCAAGCAGAATACTTGCGGATCTTCCGATGCCAAGGCTTCCACCGGTAACAATTGCAGCTTTATCTTTAACTCTGTTCATAATATCTATTTTTATTTTTTTAAATCTTATTTTGGAATGAATATTTATAACATAAAAAAAGGGCAATTTTTACATTGCCCTTTATTGCGTTACTGTAAAAAACTAGTCAGGAATTCCGTTTTTATCGTTATCCTTGAATGCTTTGAAATTGTTTTTGATGTTATCTTTGATATTGTTATCAATATCGTTCATGTTTGCAGGATCCATTGGATTCAGGTATGCATTATCTTTGATAAACCATATATAAGGCTTCACCAATAGTGTAACATTATTTGAAACGCCCACAGATATAGGTATATCATTTGGGAACTGTAAGAACTGGTGAGCTGATTTACTTGATTTATATACAAAATATACACCAAGATATGTTCCTTTTACGATAACTGAATACCTGCCGTTTGCGTCCGCAAATTCCGGATCAGGGATCGCTTCAGCATCTTCCAGTTTATGAATTTCAAATTTGATCTTCCTGTAATTTCCTGCGGGTATCAATGCAGTACTTATTACGTTCACATTTGAATTTAAATTTAGGAATAAAACGAAGGGTCCAACTTTGAAGTTGGTTGAATCTTCATTATTGTTAGCTACTTTTACTTTTATATCCTTTATCAGGATCTTTACAGTATCAAGAATTAAAACATTCTGAATATCACCAACTGAATCAACTGAACTGACGCCGCTGAAACTTAAATTATCAGCTTCAGTAGTTGAAACTGTTGAATCTCCGCAGCCGTTTAAAGCCGCAATTGAAATAAATGCTGTAATGATAAGCGCACTTATTTTGTATTTTAAATTAATTGTTTTCATTTTTATTATTTATTTTTTTTGTTTCCTTTGTTGTTATCTTTGTTACCATTGTTATCTTTTTGTTTATTTCCTTTATCGTTTCCCTTTTCATTTTCGTTTTCTTTCTTTCCTTTATTCTTATCATACATATTACCATCATCGCTCTTTTTTATTTCTTTCCTGAATTCCTTATCATTTTTCTTTATCTCTTTCTGTTCATTCTTCAGTTGTTTTTCATAGTCTTTATTTATGTTACCATTTGACCGGTTTTCGTTCCACTCACCATATTTTTTGTATGACTTAGGCTGGTTAACATTGAACTTTTTATTATTTTTACTTTTGTATCTTTTAAAACCGGGTTTATACACAAAGTATTCATTTCCTGTGTATTTGACTTCAGTGTAGGTTCTTACAGGCTGAATGCTTATGAGCTCTATATTCCTGCCATAAATTGTCTGTATCAGCCCAAGTTCAGGACCTCTGTTCACCAATAAATTATCAACCAGGACCAAACCTACAAGGGATGCAAAATCACTTACTGCAATTCGTTCTCCGCTTTGGTAATAGTTATTGTTATACTTATATACATCAGGTTCAACAAAGTACTTTTTTTCAACTATCATGTAATTGTTGTTATCAATTACAGGTGAGCTCATTGAGCCGTTAACCATATAAACTGATGGCGGAAGCGGTGCCCATGATACATACTGGTCGTTCTGTTTCCAGTCAACCCATGCCGGTGCCCATACTCTGCCGGGTACCCACAGCCAGCCTGCTTCAGGGTTTTTAACCCATCTGCCGTAGTGTGAGGTGGTTTCTTCAGGGGGTGTGTTCGCTTTAAAGTACCATCCTGATTTTGTATTTACCCATTTACCATTGCTGTACGGAACGTAAACCGGGTCTGATCCTTCAACACTCATTACAGCCAGAGTGGGAGAAGGTTTCCATACGTAAACCAATCCGTTGCTTTCGTATGAAGACGCGTAAGCGTCCTGAATTCCCAAAAGACCGGCAAGCGTGATGCCGCTTTTATTGTTAACATCAGATTGAACTGTTTGTGGTTTCATGCCGATATCTTCAGGTTTTACCTGGATCCATTCGCCATGAGGCGCAAGCTGTTCATAAAATTCCATGTAATTAACAGTTGTAAGGTCTTCGTCAGATTCCGCGAGATCTTTATCTTCAACAGCAGATGCTTCAAGGGTACTATCACCTTCTTCAAACTGATCTTTAGAGAGGTTACCATCTGCGGTTTTAGTGCAGGAATAGAACATGAAAGAAGCAAGCATAATTAAAACCATGCTAAGTGAACGTAAAATAATTTTTGTATCCATTTTTGTAAAACTCAATTCTTTTTAAATTAGCATCAAAAAGCTAGAACTTAAAATCTACGCCTAATTCAAGTGCGTTAAAGTTAAAGTTGCCAAGCCCGAACCTGAAAACACCCGCTACAGCCGGACTGAAGAAATATCTTCCGCCAGCCTGACCCCATGCCCATAAACCGCTTTCCTTAAGTGAATTACCGTTTGGTGAGGAAGAGAAGAATCCCAGAACCACACCTAGGAAAGGAACGAACTTACCGCTGCCTACCTGGTTGAACTGGTAGTTTGCCTGTCCGCCCACGAATACGTTTGAAAATCTTTCAAGCCTGCTATCGGGATAACTTGAATATCTAAGCAAAGCTCCAAGACCTATTGAACCGATACCTGCCTGAGTAACCTGGTTTTCATAGTTGAAACCAAAAGTCGGGGTTTGATTTTTCGCCCAGAACCCAAGTGTACCGCCCATCATGTTATCGCCTTCTTTTAACTGACCAAAAGATATGGCGGTCAGAGTGATCATGAATAATAAAGAATAAATTGAAGTTTTCATTGTTGCTTTCTTTTAATTTTTTTAGTCAAAACCCTGCAATTGATATCTGATTCAGATACCTGTTTGAAATTTGCAGATCGAATTTTTTCAGGAATATTTACAAGGGAGGTAATGAGACTACGGCATCAGGGAGCTAAAGCTCATTGCCGGATCAGTGCTTAGGGCTTTCCGATCCGGCTGCAAATGAGCGTATTAAATACTTTTATTTCTTCTTCAAAGGTCTTTTAGGCTGTCCGAAGTATAAACTTACACCGGCG
>CAZQYL010000049.1:3783-5696 GCA_964597425.1 uncultured Ignavibacteriales bacterium
TCAGCTCCTGCGTTAAAACCGTTGTTCACAAAGTACGGTGTTGGGTTCTTACCTGACTCCAGGTCACCAGGAAATGTACCTTTAAGATCCGGCAATGTTAATGTATAACCGCCATGAAAATGGATGTTCCATTTAGGAACCGGAAATGTTTGTGATTTTAAGCCTGATGCTGCAAATAATAACACTAAAACGATCACTAATGTATTAATTTTTTTCAATTTGTTTCTCCTTAAATTGTTTATGTTTTTTAAATGCTTGTCTAGTTTTGAATCTTTTATGTAACCAATCTACCTGAATTATGCCCGTAAAACAATCAGCCAACAGGATGATATAAGGACTACATCCTATGGTTGATTAAGTAAAAGCTCGTATTTGAAGTCTTTTCAGCACTTTCATAGATTTAGAATGTGCGCAGGACGCGTTCACTAAAGGATTTTCTCTGGTATTTTTCAGGAAAATTGGTAACATTAATTTCAACTTCACTCCTCCGGTATCCTTTTGAGCTTGCAAAGTTTATCCCGTAATCAAGGAGATACTGTTGATTGCTTCCGACTACTGATAAAAGAAGAATACCGTCATCTATTGTTTGAACAATTAATTTATACATATTCTACAGTCCTTTAATTAAATGAACCGCGCCTAATCTTGTTTGTTTTAATTAACACTTAATATCTGTGACCTGAAATCATTATCTCCGTTAGTATTAATTCTTACACGGAATGACATTCTGTAACCGTACAATGTAAACGGAGTGTTATCAGAAGCTTCCCTGGGCTGAAGGATCCCATAAACATTCCTTGGGGTAATCCCTGCATCCTTTTTTCCTTTAAGCCAGAAACAATAAACCGGGGCAGAACTTAGCGGAGCATTAAAGTATCCCCATGCACTTGTGCCATCTTCAGTGAAATCAATTGCTCTTAAACTATCATGACCCGTAGTATAGATCATAGATAATGTATCAAATGACTGTGAGGTAAGATCTGAATACACCCTGAAGAACCTTATTTCGTAGCCTGAAGGTAACGGGTTATTCAGGAACTGACCGTTTTGGAGGAAAAAATCCATACCAAGATTGTTCTGGTCATTTAAGCTGCAATCACGTGAGCCGGCTGTATCAATCGTATTGTTCCCATTTAACAGGTTTAATCCTGTATAGGAAAAAAATGCTGCTGAGTCTTCATCAACGCCGATGCTGTCAAAAGAAAATACATTCGGATTATCTTCATATGTATTGTTAGGGTCTGTTGTTTCATCAGCACAACCCGCTATAAATGAGAATAAAGCAATGAATAACATTGCTGTGAATTGTTTAGAATATTTTAATACTGGTTTCATTTATTATTTATTTAGTTTTTGAATTTAGTTTTTGTTCTATTTTCTGTTCATTGACCACTCACCGGTTGTTTTTACGTCAAGTAAATAAGCGCCGGTTTTGGGAACAGAAATTATTTGTTTTTCATTTACAGGTCCGTTCATATCTACAAGTTCAGTAAATAGAGTCCCGTCAGTGTTTAACAATCTGGCTGTAAATTTAGAGGTACCTTTATAAACCAGATTTATCTCGGCAGTTCCTTTGATTAGATCAATTATTTGGGATTCATCACCTTCAAAATTGAAATATATTTTGTACTGCTCACTTATCGATTCATTTTGAACTGTCTTGTTTGCCGATTTTTGCTCAGTAGTTTGGCTTTTATCATTACTATAGTACATCACGCCTAAAGTAATTATCAGCATCATAACAAGAATAAAAGCTGCATATTTCAGAATGTTAGCCATTAATTGTTATATTTTAAAGTTTTTTAAATTTGTATTCATACTGCTTTTCTTCCTGTAACCAGCCTGAATATTAGAATTACTACAGCTGCGATAAGAAGGATATGAATAAATCCACCCATTGTGTATGAGCTTAC
>CAZQYL010000049.1:5796-7224 GCA_964597425.1 uncultured Ignavibacteriales bacterium
AAAAGTACTGCAGAGATAACTTAATAGGGTTACGAGCCTTATCATAAGTGTACTAAAAATCGTTATCTCTGCAATTACTATGATGACGTCTTAATGCTGCTGTTACTGCAACATTATTGAAGGAAAACTGAAAATCTTATTGTTCTAATATGTCTGATCTGCTTCTTTTTTTGACAGGCTGGAATGATCTTTCCCTGATCTGCGTTCATCTTTAAACGCATCGATTCCGGTTTTAAAAGAATCCTTTACGCGTTCTGCTTTATTAACAATCTTTTCTACCCCTGAATTAAGAAACTCATTTGCACTTTCAAATGTCGTTTCAGCGGTCTCTTTTGCACCGTTCCAGGTATCATACGTTAATTTTTTTCCCTGGTCTATCAGTTCGCCGGTTTTTCTGCTGATATCATTTCTTAAATGCTTCCCTGATTTAGGTGCGTACATTAGCGCAATTGCACTTCCAACAGCGCTGCCAATAAGAAAACTTAAAATAAAACCGCTTGTTCTTTTTGTTGTCATTATCTTTCCCTTAATTTTAAAAATCTACTTTTTTGCTGAAAAAAAATCAAGAGTGGCGGATTTGAGGATCCGGAAAGAATCCCATGAAACGGTAACTTAAGTAGGAGAAAACTAAGTCACAGCTTACATTTGCCTAAGTAATTATTATTTACATTCCGCCACTGCCTGAATAAATCTCTCTTACATTACTCAATTTCATTTACTTACTTTCAGCTTGCCAGTGTTACAATGGTGAAACCGAAATAGAGTACAGCAAGCAATGTTATTACAATTAGAAATACACGTTTACGCATAATTGATAACTCAAATGTGTTATTTTACAAGTATCATTTTTTTACTGGCAGTAAATGAACCGGATTCGATCCGGTAGAAATATACTCCGCTTGGGAAGCTTGAAGCATCCCAAATCACTGAGTGCTCTCCTGCATTTTGAACTTCATTAACTATCACACTTAAATTTTGTCCCTGAATATCGTACACACTAATTTTAACGTTACCTGGATTTATTATTCCATAGTTTATCAGTGTCACCGGGTTAAACGGATTTGGATAGTTCTGTGATAGTGAATATTCTTCGGGAATATTATTTCCGGAAGGATCAATTCCTATTATACCGGTTGTGTTGAAACCAACTTCATATACATCAAATTCACTGCCGCTTCTGTAATCCTGCCATACAACTATTGCTCCAAGATTCCCGTTGCTTACCAAAGAAGGCCTTAACTGGTCATTAGCAATTGTGCATATTTCATAACCCGTAGCCGCCCAGTTTAAAGCAGCATTAGAGGCAATTCGCTGCGCGTAGATATCAGAATTACCCGCATTCCTGTGATCTTCCCAGGTAATGTAAGCTCCGTTATTACCATCGCTTGTCAACTGTGAAAATATCTGATCTCCTGATGCAGTACAGAT
>CAZQYL010000049.1:7324-11928 GCA_964597425.1 uncultured Ignavibacteriales bacterium
CCATCGCTGATTATTTTCGGTCCGCGCTGCGAAGCAGCCTGGTTGCAGATATTTACTCCGTTTGCGGTCCATATCATTGTACCGCTTGGGTTAATACGCTGTGCATAAATATCAGCAAATCCGTTATTACTGCGGTAATCCTGCCAGGTAAGAATTGCCCCTCCAAGGCCATCACTTACCATGGAAATAGTATCCTGCTCAAATACAACTACGCATACGGGAAGACCATTTAAGCTCCACATAATATTACCGCTTGAATTTACACGCTGGGCGTATATATCTGCGGTTGCGCTTCCGCGATAAGACTGCCATGCAATAATTGCACCCCCTGAGCCATCGCTTACTATCATTGGTTTAAAATTGCTATCCTGTACGCAAATGGCCAGCCCGTTCAATGTCCATACCGCATTACCGTCACCATTCATTCTTTGCGCGTAAATTTCGTATTTTCCATTACGGTTATCCTGCCATACAATAATTGTTCCTCCGCTGCCATCGGTAGTCATCGCCGGATTGGTTTGATGATTACCTGCAATACTTACCGGATTTCCCGGTGACTGAGAAATCAAAACAGCAGGAAACAACAATGCTATCACTATAGCGCTGTACATCATTTGTCTAAAAATTATATAATTTGTATTCATTTTTCCTTTATCCTAAATTGGATCAATTCTGTTTATTCATTAATACTAATCTACACAAGTATTGGGGTAATTAAATCAGACCTAAGGATGAAAAAAGAACTACATCCATTGGTATAGAAAAAACACCGAATAAATTTCGAAGAAAAAAGTTACCTTCCCATTTCGAAGGTAACTTTTCATCAATCACTTTGTAAAGGGCTATGGATGGCTGGTCAATTCACATTTATTACCACATTTGTTGTAGGCTGACCAAAAAACAATCCGTCTTTAACAATCTGAGACTGAAGATTGTATACACCCGATTTATTTGGTGCTGTCACTTTAAAAGTGAAAACTACTTCTGAACGCGGTGCTACTTCACCTGAGAGCTCAACATTGGCAACAACCCAAGCGTTTAAAGTATTATCCGCACCGGTTGTTGATACTTTTAATTTATTGTCGCCCGGTTTCCATGTAGTTAAACCCGTGTTTTTCATTGTAACAGTAACATCATAAGTTAAGCCTGTTTCCATTTCAGAAGGTACACTCTGTGAAATGAACATTGCGTTATTTTCAATAATATTAGGTACTTCTGTCGGCACGTCAGGACCTGAAACTCTGACCGGAATGTTTGAACTTGTTTCACCAAAGAAATCATTTCCGTTTGCCATCTGCCACTGGATATTATAGCTGCCATCAACAGGAGCGATTATAGTGAAGTTAAACACTACTTCATTACCCGGACTTACAGTTGAATTTACATCCACTTTGCTTACAGACCATGTTTTTACGGTTGATTCATTTACATTAATAAGCTTTAGTGCATACCCACCCTGTTTCCAGGTACTGCGGCCGGTATTCTTCATTGTTACTGATACACCGTAACTTTGGCCGGGCAGCATATTTCCGGGCGTTGATTGTGATAAGTATGATGCATTATCGTACTGGTCTGAAATGCCTGTACCTTTTTGCTGTGCAAACAAAGTACCTAGCATTAAAACGAATACTGCGGCTAAAATTGTTATTGATTTGATATGTTTCAAAATATTTCTTTCTTTTAAATTATTGAATTTTATACTGTGATATTTGATAAATAGGTCCACAAACCAAAGATCTTAAATAACCATACAACGGCAATTATCACCACTACTGCATTAACGATCTTTTTCATAGTTGGCTGCATTGGAATTAGATTTATGAGCCAGAGCAGAAAACCTACAACAACCAATGTTATTAAAATTGTTATTAAAGACATCTTTCCTCCAATTCTGTTATTTTAAGCATTATTATAAAATTGCAAGTACCAACACAATTATGAGCAGCACTAATACTATTGTAATAAGCACACCTGTATCAAGTCCAAGAACATTTTCAGAGTAAAGAACTTTGTATTCAGTTTTTTGCTGCTGTGTATTATACACTTTATCCTGAATTACAAACATATCGGGGCTGGAATCACCATTTTTATCAGCAAAGAAGACCGGGTACGGAAGGTCAAGATCTATTGGCAGCGTGCTACTGTATTTATCATAAGTCATATTTTCGGGAATAAAATGCGGCTTATCAAGTGTTCCCGTATTTTTGTAATATTCAACATTCCCCTCTTTGAACACCAGGATATCAAAATCGCCGTCTTTGTCAACATCAACTATTGCAGGATTTTTAATACCAAGGTTATTTTCGAGGTATACCGAAGCAAGCGATTGAATATCGGCATTAGTAAATACTGATTTGGGAACCGAAGGATCTTCCGAGGAGATCAGTTTTTGATCAACGGTAAAAAATCCAAGTAACATACAGAGTAAAATTGTTAATTTTTTCATGTTATATTTATTTATTGTACACAAAGGTACGACAGAATACAACCTTCCACAATTACGCTTAGGATTGAAACAGGAACTAATCCTTTTTTCAATCTAATGGACTATTTTACATTACAATTTACTTTAGCAACTTTGTACTCAAACATAAAAATTACTATTATGAAAAAGATAATTTATATACCTGCATTACTGGCAGTGCTTATTTGTGTTTTTATTTTTTCGGGAAACTCCGGAATGAAGAATAAAGAAGCGGCGCCATATTTTAAATATGTGGGAGTCAAAGATTGCGCATCAACCTGCCACAAAAGTGAAACCAAAGGCAAACAGCTTGAAATTTGGGAAGAATCAAAACATTCGAAGGCATTTTTAACCCTGCAAACACCGGAAGCCGATCAAATTGCAAAAGATAAAGGATTCACCACACCGGCAGCCGAAACACCACTATGCATAAAATGCCACGTTTTGGGAAAAGATATAGATCCCGAAGAACTTGCTGAAACATTCGATAAATCCCAGGGGGTGCAGTGCGAAACCTGTCACGGACCCGGCTCGGAATATAAAAGGCTCACAATAATGAAGGATAAAGAACAATCAATAGCTAACGGACTTATAATACATGAAAACGGCGCTGAGTTTTGCGTTACTTGTCACAATTCAGATAGTCCAACATTCAAAAGCTTTAATTACGAAGAGTATTGGGGTAAAATAAAACATTCTAACCCGAATGCAGTTAAATAGAACTGAAAAAAACGGATTAAAAAAATAATGGATAATAATAATACACAAAATACATACAGCGATGATCTGAACAGGAAAAAGAACAGAAGTTCTATACCGCTGATCATAACTACTTTTCTTTTACTATTCCTGGTTACGGGTGCCGTGTTATGGTACGTTTTCGCGTGGAAATCGGATTATGAGAAAGGGGCTAATTACCTGAGGGAAAAACAATTCACAGAAGCATTATTTGAGTTTCAGAAAGTGAGCCCGGCAGATAAGGATTTTAATAACGCACAATCAAAAATATACTACATAAACGGACTACGTTCATTTGAAGAAGGTAAAAACCCCGAGGCAATAGTTTTTCTTTCTAAAGTAATAGCTAATGATGAATACTACCATGATGCTCAGTTAATGATCGAAAAGATCAATGATTTCAACTCAGGAGGAAGTCTATTGGCACAAATAGACTCATTGAAGAAAAACAAAGATACAGTGATCATACAAAAACATACTACAATAAATAACGGCAAAGCCGAAGAACCTGTTAACCCTCAGATACAGGCAGATATTGAGCTATCAAGAGAATATATTTCTAAATTAAGCAGTTCAATTTCAAGATTTGAAGGAGTTTACCAATCAGCAAGAACAGCACCGTTGAATACAAAAAGTGATTATAATAAGAGTATGGAATCACTGGATAAAGAAAGCAATAATTTAAAGTACTCTGCCGGTAACAAAGATGAAGGAGTTCTTGAGCTGAAACGATTAACTTCACAATGGATGGATAAACGGATTTCATTCATCCGCCAGTTGATCTCTGAAAGATCAGTAAGTGAAACAAATTTATCGAAACCGACTAAAGAAGAAGGCGACAGGCTTTATGCATCAGTAATTTCGCAATTAAGCAAGGTCAAGAAAAGAATTTAAGATAACATAGTAATTACGGATCAACTGAATTATACACTCAATCAATAGGCAAACTCAATAATCATCCAATGAAAAACAATAAATCATATTTTAAACGCAGCCCTCTTCCCAAATCACCAACAAGTATCCAGGGCCTTGATGAAATTACAGGCGGCGGTTTGCCAAAAGGCAGACCTACACTCATTTGCGGCGGCGCAGGCTGCGGTAAAACACTCTTTGCAATGGAGTTCCTTGTTCGCGGGGTTACTGAATTCAACGAACCGGGTGTTTTTATTTCTTTTGAGGAAACCGAAAAAGAACTCACTGCAAATGTCGCTTCTTTGGGTTTTGATCTTAACAAACTTGTGGCTCAAAAAAAAATATGGCTAGAGCACATTCATGTTGAGCGTGAAGAAACCAAACAAAACGGCGAGTTTGATCTTGAAGGGCTGTTTGTAAGGATCCATTATGCCATTGAAACAATTGGCGCCAAAAGAATAGTACTTGATACACTTGAAACACTTTTTTC
>CAZQYL010000050.1:0-11890 GCA_964597425.1 uncultured Ignavibacteriales bacterium
GATTTACAGTCTGTTGCGTTTAACCACTTCGCTATCTACCCTTAAATTTCAAACTCCAAAAATATCGAAAAAATAAACTAAAATCAAGTGATTTTAAGATGGAATAGGGCGTTTTTGCTAACCAAGACCGGTTAGCCTGATCTCGCCGCTGTAGAATTTGGATAATTCTGTTCCTACTTGAATCGTAATACTCCCATCCATGTTTAAATCTATAATTTTACCATTATTTATAGAATCATCTCCTGAGCTAATAATGCAAGTCTTGCCGAGAATGTTTGCTGAATTCTTCCATTTTTCGAAAATAGTCTCAAATTTCTTTGATAATAATTCATAAAAATTAGTTGAAAAATATTCAATTATTCTCAGAAGCAATTTATTCATGTCAATAGATCTGCCGGTGATACCCGATAATGATGCTGCATTTATATCAAGTTTAAATTTATTTTGATTACAATTTATGCCAATTCCGATAATATACTCGTTAGCTGGCAATTTTGATTCAATCAATATCCCGCTTATTTTTTTATTCACAAACATTATATCATTGGGCCATTTGATGAATAGTTTGCTGATTTCATCAGTTGGTAGACTTTCCCTCAATTCCTGACAGATTGCTTCATATACATAATATGAAAAAAAACAGACTGCAAAGTGATTCTCAGAAGGGGATAGGGGCAGTTTTTTCTTTATAGAAAAGGTAAGATTTACGTCTTTTGCTGATTCCCATTTCCTATCAAAACGCCCTTTACCTGAGGTTTGGTATCCGGTGATTATCAATGAATCAGCCGGAACACTCTTATCCGCAGCGTAAGTATTTGTAGAATCAAGTTCATCAAAGAAGTACAAATTTGAAATAAAACCACTTCCTTCAATCGAGGACCGGATCTGTTCAATATTCAGCATTTTATTCCTGATTAATTAAGAAGTAAAGGTAAAGTTAATCCTACCTGTCATCTGCTTTGGGTTTCTTGCCCCTTTGCTCATTATCGTTCCTGTCATTTTTATTTCTTGGGTTATCATTTTCATCATTTGCTTTTGCTCGCGTACTGTTCCCGTTGTTATCGTTATCCCTGTAATTTTCATTATCGTAATCCTTGTTGTCCTGTCTGTCATTAATATCGACCGGATCCTTCACTTTTTCCTTTTTACCGCTTGAATACGTTCCATAATTAAGAGCTTCATAGAGATCAACTCTGCCGTAGCCGTAATAATCATCAAAACCTGCTTTATCTTCTCTCGGGTCACCTACCTGGTCTATGGCTGTTTGTGTAATAATTTCCCTGAGTTCTTTATTTGTCCTCGAAGGATCCTGACCAAGCAAAATACTGGCAATTCCGCTTACATAAGCTGTAGCCTGAGATGTTCCGCTCCAGTAAACATCGTAATTCGAATTATCTTTGTAATCCAGACCGTAGATCTTGTTACCCGGTGCCACTACAGCAATATGTTTACCCCAGTTGCTTCCGCCGCCCCAGGTAAACTCCCTTGCTCTGCTGTCATCAGTATCAGTCGCGCCAACTGCCAGTACATTCTTAAAACTGGCGGGGTAATATGTATCGCCATTATTCTTATTCATCATGCTTGCAATAATAATGCATCCGGCATCACTTGCATAATTTATGGCATTTTCAAGGGTTTTGGAATAATCATAACCTCCCTCACTCATATTCAACACACGGGCACCATTATTTGAAGCATAATAAAGTGAAGCGGACCACCAGGAATATTCACCCAGGTTTTCATCATCAAGGTTTTTGCAGATCATTAGTTTGCATTTTTGGTCAATGCCTGCGTAACCAATATCATTATTCGTTGTTGCGCCAATTGTTCCGGCTATGTTTGTGCCGTGTCCGCCATCATCTTTTACATTCGGATTATCGTATGCGAAATTATAACCGTTTATATCATCAACAAAACCATTGCCATCATCGTCTTTGCCGTTTTTAACTTCTTCACTATTTACCCAAATCCTCCCGTTTAGATCAGGATGATCGATCTTAGTTCCCGAATCCAATATACCGACTATAATATCACCACTGCCGGAAGCTATATCCCATGCTTTAAGTACGTTCATATCCGCTCCCGGTTTACCGTTCCTTCCGGTTGTAGTACGCTGAGAACCATCGTTGTATAATCCCCATTGCCTGCTGAAAAAATTATCGTTTGGCTTCATACCTGAACCTTTAATTCCCGCGGCTTCGCCGATAAAATCAGGCTCGGAAAAATCTATCTTTGTTTCCTTTTCAAGTTTATTACACGTTGCAGGTATATCTGTGGTGCCCTCAAAATACACAACATAATAAGTTTCAAGTTCGTATTTGTTATATAGAGCTGTGTTCCGTTTCGAATCCCTGGGGAATAGTACTTTAAGCTTGTTCAATTTAATACCATAAGCAGCGAAAATTTCATTTAGTGTATTTTCATACTGAATATTTGAAGGCAGCGAAGCTGCAATATTTGAATTGGTTTTCTTTAATTTTACAATAATATGATCTTTTGCGTAACGGGACTTATTGTTGTTTTCCTTTGGAGTAATATTATCCGAGGGGAAAGCAATAAGTGAGCACAACAATAAAACTGTAAAAATAACTTTCTTCATATTATTGTAAAATGTTTCTAAAAATGATATTTTAAACCGATTGAAAGCCTGGTTCCATCGATCAGCAGTCTGGAATAAAGAGGATTATCCATACTATAGATATTACCGCCTATTGTAACATAGTCAACATCAAACCTATCCTGTGACTCAAAAGAGGCCTCTCTGAATTTAAACTCAAAATCCAGAGATAAGTTCCTTTCTATAAAATACTCAAGTCCCGCCAGTACATTCATGCTTATTCCGGGTTTTCGGGATACTGCTGAGGTAGTATAAGGGCCAACTGATCTTTTGCGGTTACCAAAATATATTCCGGCTCCGCCGCCGATAAAAATTTTAAATCTTTCAGTGCTGACGGGCAAATTCCATTTAAGACCGGCTTCAAAAGGGATCATATTATATTCTTCGGTGAACCTGACAACTGACGATGCTGAATCGTTTTCAAATCTAAGCAGCAATTCGTCATCTTTAACTTTCAGATACTCTGATGAGAGGTAGAACATAACATCAAAATCAGTAATATTGGGATTATAAGTCAATTCAGCTCCATATCCATAACCGCCTTTAAGTTCAATGGAAGCATCTCTTACAAATGAAATATTTGATTTGATATTATTCTGCAGTTCAGCCGCTGAAATGTAAGTTGCGTAAACCTGCAAAGTGAGTCTGCCTGAGCCATTAAACGCAGTTATCTTATCATGCTCCTGCTGACCATATAAAAAATATGGGTTCAATATATTAATTGAACCCATAAATATCATTAATGTTAATAAATTTCTTTTCAAATATTGCCGTTTAGTTAATTTAACAGCTATTGATTAGAGCAAATTAACTTTAACAGAATTAAATAGCAATAATCAATTTAAAATCTATTTTATCTGAACATTTTATCCCTGTTATCAACAATAACAGCTTTTTCTTTCATTTCTGTTAACCAATCCTGTACAATTGACTGTTTTTTCTGGTTAATTATTGCGGTTCTCATTGTTTCAAACTGCTGCTGGAAAGCATTCTGATCAAATGCTGAGATATTCCTCATTTGTACTATATAATAACCTCTGGCTGTTCTTATAGGTTCAGATATCTGTCCATTCTGCAATTTGTAAACAACACTTGAAAAATCAAAATCAGCGCCAATTTGCGGACTCGGAACGGAAACCGTTACAGTATCAGCTCTCTGAACAGCAATCTGCGGATTCACACTCTTAAGTGTATTGATGTCTCCGCCCTGTATTTTTGACTTAAGGTCAGCTGCCTGCTGTTTCAATGCATCAAGTTTCTTTTCTGTCTTCACAAGCATAGGAAGCTGCTGAACTTTTAATTCATCAAATGAGTAGAATCCTTCAGGGAATTTATCAGTAATAACATATACTGCATAACCTGTCTGGATCTTGATTGGATCACTTACGGAACCTTTTTCTTCATCAAGTGCAAATTTTATAACAGAGTTGTTCTGTCCCGCACCCGGTACAAACGCACCTTTGGTTACATAACTGGGAATATCAACGACCTGCAGTCCAAGTTTTTTAGCTTCTTCTTCCATGTTTCCTTTTTTGGAAACAAATGAAAAATCTTCTGCGCGTTTTCTTGCAGCATCTTTGGTCTTGGGGGAAGCAGTAACATTCTTCTTTATATCTGCAAATTTGAATTCTTTGTTCTGTTTGCCTTTTACCCTGATAATATGATAGCCGAACTGTGTCTTCACAGGACCAACTATGCTGCCAACAGTTGCTCCGTTTACAGCGTCTTCAAATTCTTTAACCATAGCACCTTTGCCAAACCAACCAAGATCTCCGCCTTTGAATTTATTTGAAGCGTCATCTGAATTTTCAGCTGCTAATTTAACAAAATCTTCTCCGCCTCTTAATCTTTGTGCAATCTGCTCTGCCTTGGTTTTGGCCGCATTAGTATCAGCACCAAAATTCACAAGAATATGCTGAGCGTTGCTGAATGTTTCAGCGCCATCTTTGGTGTCCAGAAGTCTGACCATATGAAAGCCGTCGGAAGCTCTAATTACTTCTGAAACACTATCTTTTCCAGCTGAAAATAGGAATGCTGCTACATCCGGTGAAATTTCATTTGGTTTAACAAAATTATTGGTGAATTTTGCAGCTGAATTATCGTTTACAACAGAATACGTAGTAGAATCACCCGGGACAAGCTTTTTCAGATCTTTTGTAAAAGCCCGTATCATTTTTTCAGTTGAAACGGTATCTTCCATTGTTGCAATATCCGGGAACAAAACATATTTCACTTTGGCTGACTTATCACGCTTAAAATCGTCTTTATGTTTTTCGTAATAGTTCTTCATATCATCATCTGTAACCTGGATCTGTGCATCCATTACACTGTTGGCATCGAGGAATACGTACTCAAACGATGCTTTGATATTCTCATCCTTGTATCTCTGCAAAACTTCACTTTCAGTAACCCTTACTGTGCCCGTTATTACACTCTGCAATTTCTGAGAAAGAAGTGTCTGTTTCAGATATTCTTCAACCTGAGCCCAAAACTTCGTTACTTCCGGAGTTTTGGTTGTGAGCGCCTGCTGGTAAACAGCCATATTGAACTGACCTGTTGAATCAATGAAATTTCTCTTAATTACGTCAGGAAGTGTTTGTGGTGAATTGTAAACCCAATTCAGAATTTCCTGATTGGTCACAGTAATACCAAGTCTCTTAATTTCCTGTTCAGCAAGTATCTGGGTGACCATTTGGTCCCATACCTGGTCTCTTATCATTTTGATAAGATTCTCATCAGGATCTTCTCCTGTCTGCTGTCTTTGCTGATCTATTGCAAAGTTAACCTGACTTTCAAAATCTGCATATTTGATTTCCTGACCATTAACTGAACCAAGTTCTGTAACCTGTCCGCCCCTTAACCCGAGGTAATCCATTCCCCACTCAAATACTATAGTAGCAAGAAATGCAAGTATCAATATTATCAGAATAATGTGCGTCTTATCGCGCAGCTTATTCATTAAACCCATAATTAGTTAAACCTCTCTTTATGCGCTGAAACTATCGTCTAGCGAATTTTCATTGAAATTTAGGTAAAAACAAACACAAATATAGTTTTATGTCAGCCAATAATCAATGTATTGTTAATACCTATTTAAATTCGTGAAATTTTCATTAATAACTGTATCCGGGTAATAAAAAATCCACATTCTGTCAGAAATATGGATTATTTGGGGGTAATACTATGCTGCAAAATCATAATTATCTAGAAACACTCTATAACTTCATTGTTGTATTTTATGTCATCATTTCTAAAAATCTCTGAAGTAGTATTAGAAATATCAAATTTGCTGCACCCTTGTTTATGCTTAACTGATACCCCGGGTGATATCCCCAAATTTTCATCAAAACTCTCGTTTTGCACCGTTTTGATATTCCATTTCAGGATCTCTTCTCTGAATATTGATGATAGCATATTTATTCTCCTGTTATGACATTGATATATATTTCATTACAAATTTATCAATACATTGTTCCCGGAATATTTTTGTTTTATTAAGTTACTATTGTTATTTGGAATCACATTATTTATCTTGATAAAGGACTGTTATTGTATTATTTTTATCTATTAGAAGTGATTGTTTCAGGGACAAAAAATGAAATATACTATTAATTACCAGATAAGAGGGGATTTTCTGAGGGTAGAACTATTCGGTGAATATCCTGTGGAAAAATTCCGGGAAATATCAGCAGATATGGATAAAGTGATTGATGAAAATGGTATTGCAAATATTATGGTCGATCTGCGTAATTTCAAAGGCAGGTTTGGAGTGTTCAACGGGCTTCAGGAAATTGAAAACTTCAGGGAAGAATCAAAGTTTTTGCAATTTGCAATAATTGATGTTCCGGAAAACAAATCGAACAACGACTTTTTTGAAAATGCATCTTTCAACAGGGGATATAAATTGCTTTTCTTCTATAATAATGAAGATGCTGAAAAGTGGCTCGGAGTTGATGGTAATGTCGATTTTGAAAAAGTTCTTGTAAGAGAATACTAAAACTTCTATTTATTCGTACTCCCGGGTTTGGTTACAGGAATTTTTGCAAGCCATTCCGGCACTTCATCAGGCTTAAAAGATACAACATCCATTTTTACAAGCGGCTTTAGAGGAATACCAAAATCAACCCTGCCGCCGGAACGGTCAACCAGGCAGCCTACACCCACAATTTCTGCTTTAAACCGTCTGACTTCGTCAATTACTTCCTGAACACTGCCGCCCGTTGAGATAATATCTTCTACTATTAATACACGGTCATCAGGCTTTACTTCAAAGCCGCGGCGAAATTTCATTTTACCATCCACGCGTTCTGTAAAGATGGCCTTAGTATCCAGATCTTTCCCAACTTCATACGCAAGAAGTATTCCGCCGGTCATAGGACCTACAACAAGTGTAACATTATCTTTTTCAAACTTCTGTGCCAGTTCTTTACACAGCATTTCGGTATATCTCGGACGCTCCAGCACGCGGAATTTTTCTATGTAATGCGGTGAGTGATTGCCAGATGTTAGTACAAAATGTCCGTCTAGCAGTGCGCCTGAATCTTTGAAAATCTGCAGTATTTCCTGTTCTGTCATATATTATAATTACAAAATTACTTTATGTACATGTTTCAATTCCTTTGATAAAAATCTCTGGCTTACTTCCTTGAATTTATGCGGAAAGTCAGATACATAAAATACTGAATGATTTTTTTCAGTCATTTTATGTTTGTTCACCAGATTTTTCTTTTCAAGTATGCGTTTCACTTCTTTGGCTGTTTCTTTACCTGAATCGATGAGCTCAACTTTATTGCCTACTGATTTCTGTATCACATCTTTTAGAAGGGGATAGTGCGTGCAGCCAAGGATGAGGGTATCTATATTCTTACCTTTCATGGGCTTTAAGTACTCATCTGCTATCATTTGCGCTATTTTGTTCCTGTTCCAGCCGTCTTCAGCTAAGTGGACAAACAGGGGACACGGGTCCTGGAATACATTAACACTGACCTTAATTTTCTTTAAGGCCTTTTTATATGCATTTGAACGTACCGTACCGAGGGTGCCTATTACACCTATCTTATTCTTCTTTGTTGTTTCTATTGCTGATCTCGCACCGGGTTCTATAACGCCTATTATGGGGATATGAAAATGTCTTTTCAGTGTTGGAAGCGATACTGATGAAGCAGTGTTGCAGGCAACAACTAGCATTTTTATCTTCTTCTTCATCAAAAAGTACGCAACCTGCAGTGAGTAATGCACAATTGTTTCCTTAGATTTATTACCGTAGGGAACCCTGCCTGTATCGCCAAAGTAAATTATCTTTTCATTCGGCAGAAGCCTGTTAAGCTCTTTTACAACTGTTAATCCGCCAACACCGGAATCAAATACACCGATTGGGCGTGATGCTTCATCGTATTTAGATGGTAATTCTATCATTTATTTTTTGAACTCAATTGAGAGCGGATGTTTAATTTTTTCAAATGCATTTTTGTAATCAAAATCATTTGACTGGAAAGGACAAGCATCTTCCTTCAGCGTTTTTTCTTTGTTGCCTTTTGAATTATGACACTGCAAACATGTCTTTTCATCGCCCTTTATGCCGCCACTGCGTATAAAAGAACTTTCTTCTTTCATTATTTCGGCAGAAGCATATTCAGAGCCCGCCCCGTGGCAGCTTTCGCAGCCAACACCTTCGGTGATGTTGAAGAACTGACCCTTCGGCGTACCCTTCATCATATATTCTGTTGAATGGCACTTAAGGCATTTTTCTTCTTTATCAGGTGAAGCGAGTCCGTTTGTCTTATTAAAATCGATTGCCTTGGTGCTGAAAAGCACCGTGTATGCCCCTGAGTGTTGCGAATTCTTCCAGGGTGTCATCTGGTCACCGATGTTCTTAAGTCCGTGACACTCATTGCACATTTGGGAACCTGTTATATGCACAGGCTCATGTTTGGGCTCAAGTGCATTTTTAAGGAAAAAAAGCAGCGCAGCTATAAATGCGAAGAATATCAGGTATGAAATATATTTCATTTATCGGTAAATATCATTTATAGCTTAATGGAATATGTTCTATTTATATTTCGCATACTGCTTTACTTCTTTAATGCCGGAGCCGAACAGAATATTTATTCTGTTCTTAATTTCCGAACGTTTATCGTTTGTTATATAAACCAATCGGGCAAGTTCAATGAACCCTTTATCAAAACTCTGTTTTGCTTCCTTTGCACGGATCCTGTTTTCAATATCCCAAAGTTTTTTGTTTACTGTCAAAAGCTTTTTCTTTTCTGTGAGTACAGCAGGCTTTATTCTCTTCGAGTTACTTATCATTTCATTCAATATCTTCGTAAGATGAGATAGCTCTGTCTTGATAAGTTTTAACTTTGCCGCAGCTTTTATATTCTTCTTCTTTATCTCAAGAATGGTAATCTTATCCACTAGCTCACCGGGAGATACAGGTATCATTGCGTTCATCAGCTTACCTCAGGTTCTTCTTTATGCTGTTTATGATAAGCCCGAAGTGTTCTTTGTTGTTCACAAAATCTATGTTGTCTGATTCTATTACAAGCACTTTGCCCAGTTTGTATTCTTTTATCCACTTGCTGTAGCTTCTGTTAAGTCTTTCAAGGTATTGCTTTTCGATGCTCTTTTCAAACTCCCTGCCGCGAAGCTTAATTTGTTTAACAAGGGTTTTGATATCAGCCTTAAGGTATACAACCAGATCGGGTGCCTTAAGGTATGATACCATTTCATAGAACAGCGCGCGGTAGTTCTGGTAATCTCGCTTTTCCATTCTGCCCATAAGGTAAAGATTGCGCGCGAATATCTCTACATCTTCATATATCGATCTATCCTGTATAACTGACTTCTTTGAAGCGATGATCTTTTTGTGTGTATGAAACCTGTGCGAAAGGAAATATACCTGGAGCTGAAAGCTCCATCTTCTCATTTCTTTATAGAAATCCGATAAGTATGGGTTATCCTGAACTGATTCAAAATAGGGGACCCAGCCAAATTCTTTGGCTATCATCCTGGTAAGCGATGATTTCCCTGAACCTATGTTGCCTGCAACCGAAATGAAATACTTCTTACCCTGCTTCAAGTTAGTATTATAGTAATATTATTAATAGTATACCGGTTAATTCACAAAAATAGGAATAAAATTCATCGCATTCATTACATTAGTCTGTACACATTATAACATTTGAGGGATATGTACATTAAAAAAAACCGTTAATTCTTAATTAACGGTTTTTAAATTCATTGTGCAAATAATACCTTATTCCGCTGTTTCCGCAACCGGAGCTGTTTCTACAACAGGCTCTGATTTCTTTACAGGAGCAACTATTTCAGGTGAAATTCTTTCTTTGATCTTTGTAGCTGATTTGCCTTTCAATGCTCTTAAATAATAAAGCTTGGCTCTTCTAACTTTACCTGATTTAAGTTTTTCTATCTTAGCGATTGAAGGTGAGTGAAGCGGGAATATTCTTTCAACGCCAACACCGTTTGAAATTTTCCTTACGCGGAAAGTTCTTCCGATGCCTTCGCCTTTGATTCCCATTACAATACCCTGGTACTGCTGAATTCTTTCTTTATCGCCTTCGATAACCTTAACATGTATGTTAACAGTATCACCTGACTGGAACTTCGGAAAGTCACTTCTCATCTGGGGAGCGGTAACTAAATTTATCTTGTTCATTATTATTCCTTGTATATTTTACTTATTTATTATTTTTTTCTTTTTTTATTCTCTTAACTCTTGTGTACTTCTTTTTGCCCTGCTCCATACGCCACTGCGCAATATCCTTATGGTTACCGTTCAGCAGAACTTCGGGTACTTTCAACCCCTCATATTCAGCGGGGCGGGTGTAAGCCGGTGCGTCAAAGCCTGATTCGGTCTGGAAGGAATCCGTCAAGGCTGATTCACTATCATTAAGCACACCCGGCAGAAGCCTTACAATTGCATCGATAACAACTATTGCGGCGGTTTCACCGCCTGTAATTACATAATCACCAATTGATATTTCTTTGGTGACAAACTTATCAATTACCCGTTGGTCAATGCCTTTGTAGTGACCGCATATCAGTATCAGGTTCTTAGAGAGCGATAGCGCATTAGCTCTTTTTTGATTGAACTTAACGCCCTGAGGCGAGAGGTAAATTACCTCGTCATACTCACGCTCTGCAAGAAGCTTATACAGGCATTTGAATAACGGCTCGGGTTTAAGAAGCATTCCCGCTCCGCCGCCAAATGGTTTATCATCAACCTGGCGGTAAGAACCGTCAGCATAATCCCTCAGGTTATGCAGAACAATTTCGGCGATCTTCTTATCCTGTGCGCGCTTTAAAATGCTTTCGCTCAGCGGACCCTCAAAGATCTTTACAACTGCAGATATTACATCAATTCTCATTAATCTAACTTTGCAGCATTTCTTAAAACAGGGGAGTGGTAAATTTTACTCTTTACCTTCCTCTATTTCAAGGTGACCGCTTTTATTGTTCTTTGCTGCTACCGCTGTAAACAATGTTCTCATTGATTTAGCGGTTTTGCCCTGTTTGCCAATGACCTTGCCAAGATCTCCTTTGGCTACATGGAGCTTTAGTGTAACTTTGTTCTCTTCGGTACTTTCATCAACACGTACGCTCTCAGGATCATCAACAAGACTCTTTGCGATGTATTCAATGAATTCTTTCATAAGCATCCCCCCAATTCGGAGTATTAATTAGTAGAATATTATTTACAGTAAAACAATAATTCAAATAATTAGCGGGGACCGGTATAACCGTTTTTTATTTCAGCCGGATGAAGTTGCGGGGCTGTGGAATAAAAAAAGATCTCGCTTATGCAGATAAAAAATTATGCAGGCTGTACTTCAGCTGCAGGCTGCTCTGCTGCCGGTGTTGTGGCTGTTGTTGTTTCAGCCGGTTTTTCTGCCGCTTTTTTTAACTTTTCTTTTCTTCTTAGTTTCTTATCGTTCATTCTCTGCAGTTTCGATTCCTGGAGTGATTCCCATTTGGAAAATTCCGCTGCGATCTTTGTATCATCTGCACCTTTTTTTGAAAGGTGAAGCTTCAGCATCAATCCTTTGTTTGAAAGAAGGTTCCTTACTGTTACTGTAGGGAGTGCACCCATTTTCAGCCAGTAAAGAGCTCTGTCTTCAACAAGATCAAGCTTTGCCGGGTGAACATTGGGGTCATACTGACCAACCGCTTCAATGAACTTTCCGTCTCTTCTTGAACGCGAATCTGCTGCTACAATTTTGTAAATGGGAGCTTTTTTTCTTCCCATTCTTCTTA
>CAZQYL010000051.1:0-11847 GCA_964597425.1 uncultured Ignavibacteriales bacterium
GCTGTGAACACTCCGCCTTTGCCATCCTGCACATCTTCACCATAAACAAGCATCATCGGATTCTTTTCCATCTCTTCGGTCAAAGCATGATTGATAGCATCAACCATTACTATGGGTTCGCCATCGGGTACACTTGCTTCATAATTAATCTTTGTCTGCTGGTCATCGGGGCAGAATAGATTATCTTCAACTGTCGATGGATCCGGAAGCGGGTCAGCGTATGCTTCATCGGCTGATTTAATTACAAGATCATTTAATTCTTTTCTGGTAGCCGCTATCTGTTCTTCAGTCATTATTCCTCTTGCAACAAGCTCAATCTCAAGTTTCGCAATCGGGTCTTTTAAAGTATCTTTTTCGATAGCTTCTTTTGAACGGTATTTATCCTGTGAATCAGAAGCTGAATGTGAACGGAGTCTAACAACATCAGCGTAAATAAAAGAAGGTCCTTCGCCGTTTCTTGCGAGGCGGACAGCTTCTTTTGCAGTAGCGTAACTTTCAAGGAAATCTGTACCATCAATGTGGAATTTATGAATGCCTTCGAATCCCTGAACTACTTTATAAACCGAACCTCCTGCTGTCTGCTGCTCAATAGGAACAGAAATTGCAAAACGGTTATTCTGTATGCAGAAAATCGTTGGGAGTTTTTCTCTTGCTGCCCAGTTAATTGCTTCGAAGAATTCGCCTTCGCTTGTTGAACCCTCGCCGCCGCCAACATATGATACTTCATCAGTTCCGCGGTAAACACAGCTTAAGGCTGCGCCAACTGCCTGAAGATACTGAGAGCCTGTTGGTGAAGAAGCAGTGGGCATTCTGAGCTCTTTTGAACCCAAATGCATAGGCATCTGTCTGCCGCCTGTAAATGAATCGGTAGCCTTACCCATTATATGCCTGAAAATTTCGATAGGAGTAATACCAAGAGCAGTTCCTATAGCGTTATCTCTGTAATAAGTGAAGAACCAATCTTTGCCGCCTTCCATGGCCATCGCACAAGCAACCTGGATCGCTTCATGTCCTGATCCGGAAATAAGGAATGTTGCTTTCCCCTGCTTAATAAGCATATCAATTCTGTCATCTGTGAATCTGGTAAGCAGCATAGCTTTGTATGCATGGATCATTTCTTCATTTGTAAGTCCATGATTCTTTACAGTTTCTGTGTGAAAATCGTACTGTAAACTCTCTTTTGAACCATTTGAAGATTTTGAAGAATTGGTCTCTTTCACAGCTCCATTAGTGCCCTTTGATTTCTTTTCTGCAGCAATTTTCTCTGCCATAGGATTAATACCCCTCTTTAATTATATATATTTTAATATTTATTATTTTTTAACAGGAAGTGATGAAAATCACAAAGATTTCAAATATAGGGTTTTTTTAGATATTATAAAAGGGAAATTGATGACAAGTACGATACAACAGCACCGGAATTCCCGAAAACTAATACAGTATTTAAAGTACTCTATTTCCAACACTTACAATTGTGTTGGTCTGAACTCAATGTAAAATACTCCTTTTAAACTATTGCATATTGCAGTATTTCTCCAAATTTTTGAATAGTTACACTGACTTAACTTGTGAAAAGAGCATTCCCTTTTATGATTGAATTAACCACAGGAAAATTGAATATCACGGTTTACAATTATGGCCCGGTCCATTCAGAATCTGAAGGTCCAAAAAAATTCTCATTTCCATGATGTTACTTCTAATCTCAATAATGCAGAAGAACCAGATCAGCAAAATTTGTATTTATGTTGAAATTTGTGTGGATAATTATCATATTAAATAACGATATATAAAAACAATAAACTTAATTTAATCATTAAACCACTTATCATATGAAAAAAGCGTTCCCTGTTTTGGCCCTTGCAGCAGCCGGTATTTTTCTGCTGGGATTGATCTATTCCGATCCATACAACTCAAGAACAACGGGCAGTGTGTCATCAGATATCAGAAATCCTGAAATAGCTTATACAAATGCGATCGTGAAGTATGTTGACAGTTTGAACGGAGTAAATGATACAATTGGACTTCGCAGCAGAGGATGGATACCCAAGAGAGGTCCCGCAGGTGGACCTGCAGGTTCTGCTCCCAACTGGTTTCAGGGCAACTCAACTGCATTCACCGCATTTGAAGGTCCCCCTACAGGTTACGTTGCAGCTAATTTCAATGCTGTTACAGGGACAAATACAATTGACCTTTGGCTGATATCGCCAGGAATAAACGGTGCAGCCGGCGATACACTTTCGTTCTATTCAAGAGCAACAGACGCTTCAATATATCCTGATTCCATAAGGGTATATTGGGCATCCAACGGAGATACCGTTCCCGGCTCGGGTAGTTTTGTTGAACTGGGCAGATTTAAAGTATCAACAGCAGGCTGGCAGGAAACCAGATACGTGCTTCCTTCAGCAGGCGCAACAGGCAGGTTTGCCATAAACTACAGAGTAGTTAACGGCGGACCCTCTGGCACTAACAGTGATTATATTGGCGTAGACTTTGTCAGAATATTAGGCAATGCCCCGGCAGCAAATACCACCCTGTTATTGGTTCATGACTCAACTATTGTGACATCACAGGCAGAAAGAAAAAAAGACAGAGATTCAATGCGCACTCATTTGGGCAGCATTGCAGGAGGATATGACCTTGTGACTTTTGATTCTAACTCCACATTACCGGTATTAACCGGTTACAGCAGGGTCATCATACAGGAAACAGCGTTTGATGGTCAGCCTGCACGATATCTTGGCCTGACTGCAAGAAACAATCTAACAGCTTGGTTAAACAGCGGCACACCAAGCAACAGGAAAACTCTGGTTTTAATAGGCGGTGACCTGGCTTACAATTATGCAAGAACAGGTTCCGGTGCGTTAGACCCGGTATTTTCTGGTACAACCTGCGGATTCACTTTCAAACTCGATAATGCATTCCCTTCACCGGGTAACATTGTTGGCTTAGCAGTTGATAACGGCAACACCAGAAATATTACAACACCGGGCGCAAATTATTTTCCTGATGGCGCCGGCTTCAGCAATGGTTCTTTTGGTCTGTATAGATATGGCAACCATACTGCTGCTGATACGCTGGCAGGTATTATGAGACTTACTGCAAATTATGAAGTCAGATCATTATTCAGCGACCCGCGATATTATTCCGGCACAGGAGGATGGAGACCGGTACTTTCTGCAATTCTTGGCAGCCTGGTTGGTATTGATCCTCTTAACAATCAGGTTCCGCAGGTTTATTCACTCAGCCAGAACTATCCTAACCCGTTTAACCCGGTAACAAATATAAAGTTTTCAATTCCGGTTTCAGGAAATGTAAAGCTTGTTTTATTTGATATTTTGGGAAGGGTTGTGAAGACACTTGTAAATGATGTGAAGCCTGCAGGAAATTATGTGGTTGATTTCAATGCATCTGAACTTTCTAGCGGAGCCTACTTCTACAGGCTTGAATCAGGTGGATTTACTGAAACAAAGAAAATGTTACTTGTAAAATAAGCTCTGTCATACAATACTTTTCATTGAAAAATATAAAGCCATCCTGTAATAAAGGATGGCTTTTTTAATGATAGTACAACTTCCGGATATCAGTTATTCTGATCTATATCTGAATCTTTATAATTGGTCAAAATATTCTGTCCGCAGGTAGATCCAATTTTATTTTCTTCATAATCTCCAATGCTCAAAATCACTTCATAACCTAGTTCAGTGAACTTATCAGAGAGTTCGTGAATTTCTCCTCCGCCCAAGGGACTTATGACAGAATTGAAATTATTTTTTAAAGTACTGTTTGTCAGATTCAGCGGTGTAAGTTTAATCAGAAAATTCTCAGGGTCAAAATAACGATGAAGAATTTCAGGTTCTATTTCGTTTTCAATTGCCGGTGCAAAACTTAAGGTTATTTTCCTATCCCCTTTCTTATGAAAGCGGTCACCATAATCAGCTATTCTCTCAAAACTCCACTTTTTAACAGGTATCAGATCATTTCGTTTAGATTCATTTGTGGTATGTATAGAAAACTGAAGCTGGAAGTTACCTTTGTTAAATTTCTCATTTTTCAATTCCAGTAATTCTTCAAAGAACTTTTCGCTGCCCTGCGGGGCTATAGAAGAAATCGAAGGCATAAATCCCGGAGCTTTAAAATAAAGATCAAATTCCCTTATCACATCAAGAACAGCAAAGTTAAAAGCAGGCTCGCCCATTCTTGTAAAATGCACCTTAAGCTGTTTAACGGGAATATTACTATCCGGGTATCTTTTCGAGATCATATGATCTAGCTGCCAGAAAATACCCTCTTTGCTTATCCTGCCAAGGTAGTATGGACCTGCATCGCATATGAGACAATCAACCGGGCAGCCATATAATGTAGAAACGGTCAGTATCCATTTATCTTCACGGGTTTTAGGCGGCTGCAGCGATTCGACAAACTCCACGTAATTGCCGCCTGCTGCCTGGGCAATGTAAATGATAGCAAGCTCTTCTTTGCCTGTGGAAGTAATCAGCTTCATTTGTGCTGAATTGATTTGAATTCATTAAAGAGGTGTTTCACTTTATTCCTCTGATACTTTCCTGTTGATGTAACAGGTATTGAATCAGTAAACACAACAACCTTGGGTGATTTGTAAGCAGGGAGTTTCTCTCTGCAGCATTCAATAATTCTCATTTTGATATCATCACTTCCTGTGATATCTTCCTTTAATAAAACCAGCGCACCAACCTCTTCGCCATACCAGTCATTATCAAATCCGACCGCAATTGCTGATTTTACTTCAGGAATACTCATCAATACTTCGTCAATTTCAAGCGGAGCTATGTTAACACCACCACGAATTATAAGTTCTTTCAATCTTCCGGTAATAAAGAAATACTTTCTGCCTTTTTCATCATTAACAAAAAAACCTTCATCACCGCTTCTGAACCAGCCGAACTCGAAAGTTTTATCGTTAGCTTCAGCATTTTCGTCATAATACTTCATAACATTGTGACCCCGGATCACTATTTCACCTCTTGAATTTTCAGGCATTGACTCCCCCTGCTCATTATGAATATCCATTTCATTAGGTTCAATTGGAATACCTATACTGGGGAAACCATGATCAAGAAGCCATTTTTTGTGTTCGGTTTCACTAAGTTCAGTCGGAATAAAACATGAATAGCATGTAGTTTCAGATAGTCCGTACCCGTGCACAATTTTTAATCCGAACATATTTTCAAATTTAGAAACCAGCTCACAGGTAAGCGGTCCTGCTCCGCATATGATATGACGAAAAGATGTTAATGCGGGAATCTGTACGGTTTGATTTTTCCCTGATTCATAATCATGGCATAAAAACTGAAGCAAAGTTGGAACTACACTTACTATGTTCACTTTTTCATCAGCCAAACGCTGAAAAAAAGTATCAGTATGAAATTTCTGATTCAGTACTAAAGAACCGCCCGCGTACATTGGAGTCATAATAGTAACAACCGTACCATTTACATGATGAATGGGAAGTACACACATCATTACGGTACCATTTGCAATACCATGCCATTTACTGATGCCATCCGCATCTGCCATAAGGTTATATTGTGTAAGAACAACACCCTTTGGCAGCCCTGTTGTACCGGATGTATAAACAATCAATGATTCCGTTTCCTGGTTTACTGACTCATCAGGAGTAAAATTAGCACTTTGGGATTTAAGTTCATTTACATAATTGCAAATACCGCTTTCGGTATTTGGCGTCGAGCCTGGATGTACAATAGATTGAATTGATAAACTGCTCAATACCTCTTTAAATTTATCAAAATAATGGCCATTAATAAAAGCAAGTTTAGTGTGTGAGCTTTTCAGGATGTATTCAATTCTATCGGGTTCTTCGCTTACATTTACCGGCACAACAGTCGCACCTAAACACCACGCTGCAAAATATTGAATCACAGTGTTAATGTGGTTATATGAAATTGTTGAAATTCTATCACCGGGAGAAATGCCTTTTGCTTTCAGAAGATTAGCAGTTTTATAGACTTTTTCTGAAAATTCAGCGTATGTTAGAGTAATTTTATCGCCGCTATCAGGATAGTAGGTAATGAATTTAACCTCCGGCTGCAAATGAGCACGGTATTGCAGCAATTCAAAAATATTGCGGTACTTCACAAGATAATTATCGGGAGCAACTCCGTTAACAAAATGTGCTTTGCGAATATTATGCTTCGTATTTTCTGAAAGTATCATAGATTGCAAAAATAAATCATTGGCAAATAACATAAAAGGCTGTTTTGCAACAGCCTTTTAGTTTAATACAGATTTTACAGAATAAACGGATTTTCGCCGATCATTTGATCAATACCATTTTTCTGGTTTCAGAATAATTCCCCGCAGTTAATCTATAATAATATACTCCGCTTGGAAGATCTATAGCAATAAAATTAAATTCATAAGTCCCTGAAACCAGTACTTGATTTTGTGTAGAGAAAATTTCTTCACCAAGTATATTGAAAATTCTTAGTTTCGTTAAGGAAGTTTTTGGAATATCAAACTTTATGAAAGTTGCCGGATTAAAGGGGTTTGGGTAATTGCAGTACAATTTATAAGCCTTGGGAGTGTAAAGACTTATACTCTTGATGCCAATAGGAGAAGTTGAGAATTTCCACCAAGATCCAAATGCCGAAGTTCCATAGTCATTATAAGCCCTTACTCTCCAATAATAGATAGAAGAACCCATCAATTCATTTTCGACATTTATTGTATCATTTAGATACCTGACAATTTCTCCAGATAATGTTACTGTGTCCCGTACAATATCAAATACATAAGTAATTGGTTGAAACAACTCAATACTATTTTCATTAAGTTTCAACAGAGACATGAAAATTGCCTTACTACAAATTAAGCTCACCGGAATAGATAAATTCATTGCATTATTTAAAGGTAAAATAGGTATGACCGTTCGGGGACCACCAAAAGTTCTAAAATTCCATATTGGAGAAAAAGAGCTTGAACCAGCATTATTTATTGATCTTACTTTCCAAAAATACCGGTTTGAACCATAAACATTGGGAATATTAAAAAAACTATCTGCTATCGTCTGATTAAAATCTAAATTCCAGCTAGGGAATGTGGAATCCCTGCAAACTAAAACATTATAAGATTGTGCATTGTGAATCTTGTTCCAATTTAATGTAACCAATGGTGGGAACACTGTAGTATCCTTTTTTGGGGAATCCAGAATTGGCGCGTTAGGCAATATATTGGTTTCAATTATGTGAGAATTCCAGACTTCATAAAATGCATCTTTAGTTGCCACGAACAATGTGTCAGCAGTCAAAGCATCTTTAAAAAGTCCAATTACATTAAATGATGGTGAAAAAGAGTTATTATATAAGCTCCAACTCATGCCACCATTCGTAGTTCTATGAAGACCAGAGTTATTTCCTAAATATATAATATTGCTATTCTCAGGATTTATTTCAAAAGTATTAGGATATAAATTATGTTCATAAGTGCTCCAGTTTAGACCATGATTAGTTGACCTGTATATTCTAGTTGTATCAACTCCAAATATAATGTTGTTAATTCTATCAAACTTCATGATTTTTAAAGCAGGAATATCCAATTGAGAAAAACTGTTTCCAAAATCTGTACTGAGATACATTGAATTGTTTGATACTGCGAATATGTCAGAATCTTTGCTTGGATTATTAACAAAGTATCCACCATTCTCAATTGTTTTCAAACCCATGATAGTGTCATGGGGATTCCATGTATTTCCTCTGTTTGTACTTCTATAAATAATCCCGTTAACTCCGGTAATTATAATTGAATCGTTTAAAGTATTTACGACTAATCCATTCATGGAATAAGTATTGAAAATCTCAGAAGAACTTATACCTCCATTATACGAAATAAATGTCTTAACATTACTGCCAAAGTAACAATCATATTTATAATACTTAATTAAGAACAAGGAATCTTTTGGAGAAAAAGTGAAAAAGTCTAAAGGTTCACACCAACATGCATGATTACCTCCAATGGAAAATTGGCAATAACTAGATTTGAGGAATGTACCGTAGGGTATATAAAACGAATTATTTCTTCTATCAAGTCTTATATAGTCACTACTGCCGGAAATTACGCTGCAACCAAATTGACTTCCCTGCACATAACAACCCTTCTGTAAAAAAATTGAGTTCGAGTTATTCTGATAATTAATAACAGTTAATTTATTAATCCCAAAATTTCCCGAATCATAAATTTTTTGCCACCCTTGACTATAGATAAAGTGGATATCCAAGAATAAAAATAATAATGGGACAAAAAAAAGTGGATCTATAAGTAGAGTAGTAAGCTTTTTGACATTTTCCATAGCAATAACTTTTAACTTTTTTGGAAAATTTGTAATAATAAAATAATACAATATGATAAAACATAAAAGGCTGTTTTGCAACAGCCTTTAAATTGAACACGGATATTACAGATTAAATGGATTTTCGCCGATCATTTGACCAATACCATCTTCTTTGTCTCATTAAAATCACCAGCCGATATTTTATAATAATATACACCGCTTGGTAAGTTTGAGCCGTCAAAATCAACTTCATATCCACCAGGAGCGAGCTTTTCATTGACCAGCACTGCAACTTCACGCCCGAGAAGATCATACACAGTCAATAATGTCTGTGATGATGATGTGCCACTAATGTCAAATCTTATTTTTGTAGTGGGGTTAAAGGGATTGGGGTAGTTTTGAGAGAGTGAAAATAGGTCGGGTATTTCTGTAATTATTTGTTGCAGACTAACAGGAACGGTCACCCTGTGAATAATTGTATCTCCTTCACCAACTATCCAACCGTATCTTCCATTTAAAAAGAATATTGAATTTTTTGTACTAGGAGTTGAAAACAAATATGTTTGCCATGTATTTCCTCCATTATAAGTATATAAAAACCTACCCGCGGACCCAGTAGCATAACCAGTATCTCCAAATTGATTAAAGTATATTGTTTTAAGATTATATGCATTGTTTGAATTTTGAGTTTGCCATGAATTTCCACGATTTGTAGTTTTTAAAATTATTCCAGAATTGCCACATACCCACCCTGTACTTAGGTTAATAAACTTTAATGAATTCAAATTTTGATTTGCACTAGTGTTAATAAACTGCCAGTTTAAACCGCCATTTGCAGAATGCAAAAAGCCCGAACTATCAGAACAAATGAAACCATTACTTGAATCAACAAATTGACAAGAATTTAGATTTAAATTAGCATTACTCACTTGTGCAAACCAATTTATACCTGAATTTGAAGTAGCTAAAATGGATCCATTTTCACCAACAATCCAACCTTTTGATTCATTAACAAAATAAATTGATCTTAAATCCTTGTTTAACGGGCTAGTTTGATTGCTCCAACTCAATCCAGAATTAGAAGTTTTAATTATTACACCATTGTATCCTACTGAGTATCCTATCAGATTATCTATAAAAAAAACTGAATTCAAATTTACTCCAGTATTTGTATTATATTGAACCCAGCCAGAGCCCATATTCGTAGTTTTAACAAATGCACCAAACATACCACAAGCATACCCAGTATTTAACGAAGTAAAGAAAACGGAATTTAGACTATTGACCGGATTTGTAAGTTTACTTATCCATATATTGCCACCATTAGAGGTTTTAGAGACATTTGTTCTACCAATCACAATACCAGTATTTTGGTCAAAAAACTTTATTTTGTTTAACATGCCAGTAGCCTCTGTATTTTGTACAGTCCAACTATTTCCTCCATCAGTTGTTTTATGAACATTTGACGAATTGCCCACTATCCACCCGGTATTTTGATTTACAAAAAAGATGTCATATAATATCATATAATTATTAGGCATACTTACCCAATTAGCTCCACTATTTGTCGACTTCAATAAATTAATACCTATTCCTCCAGCCCATCCTGTATTTTCATCAATAAAAAATACTGAGGATAAATAAAAAGAATCTGTAACCATTTGAGGATTCCAATTTGAACCGGCATTAGTAGTTTTCAATATTCTTGGTTTCAGAATATCATATTCTCCCCATAAAGAAACCCAACCAGTTGTTTCATTAAGAAAATATATAGATGTTATATCAGCTGACGAATTTGTTTCCTGACTAAACCAACTAACTCCACTATTAGTAGTTTTTAATAACCTCCCCCAAATTCCACCAGTCCAACCGGTTGTTTCATTAACAAAAAAAACAGAGTATAAATGGTCTGTTACTCCACTATTCTGAAATATCCAGTTGCTGCCAGCGGTAGTTGATTTTAAAATTGTAGAGCCTTCTATATCTCCTACAATCCATCCTGTATTGGAATTAACAAAATAAGCATCAAACATATATAAGCTAGCGCCATAAGGCTGATTTATCCAGTTATTGCCACCGTTTGTAGTATTTAGAATCCTTCCATATTCTCTCGTAACCCATCCTGTATTTTCATCTATAAAGAATCCACTTCCAATATTACCATTTGGGATTCCACTTCTTTGAATAGTCCAATATTGTGTATAATTAATAGTATTAATTGAAAGAAAGAGAAAAGTAATTAGCAATATTTTCATATATAACTCCTTTCAGGAATGAGTTAATACAAACATAATACTAAATTCAAAAAACAAAAAGGCTGTTTTGCAACAGCCTTTAAATCCGATATCGACAATCTGTAATCCGGAATCAGTTCACTCTATTTCTGCTTCATGGCCTTCTTCATTCCATGTGTATGGATAATTGGGAAGGTCATACGGCTTGGCGTGTTCGGTCAGCTTCAGCGGGTGGAAAGTATCAACCATAACGGCAAGCTCAAGGGTTTCTTTTTTGCCAATTGATGCTTCCATTGTTCCGGGATGCGGACCGTGCGGGATACCACCCGGATGCAAAGTAAATGAGGCTTCATCAACGCCTTTACGCGACATAAAATTACCTTCAACATAATACAGTACTTCATCGCTATCAATATTGCTGTGGTTATACGGCGCCGGTATTGCATCAGGATGATAATCAAACAGCCTGGGGCAGAATGAGCAAATTACGTAATTCCTGCCTTCAAATGTCTGGTGTACAGGCGGCGGCTGGTGTATCTTGCCGGTAATAGGCATAAAATCGTTAATATTGAATATCCACGGGTAGAAATAACCATCCCACCCAACAACATCTAATGGGTGAAAATCAAAAATATAATGATGAAGCTTATTGAACTTTTTGATCTTTACGAGAAACTCACCTTTTTCATCTATTGTTACCAGTGTTTCAGGCACGCGGAAATCGCGCTCACAAAACGGTGAGTGCTCCAGATACTGCCCGTATGAATTTTTATATCGAGTTGGCGTGTATACCGGGCTGGGAGATTCGATCACCATGTATTTGGTTTTTTCACTCTTTGTAATTACCCTGTATATCACACCTCTTGGAATAACGATATAGTCGCCGTCTTTATAGTCCAGTGTTCCGTATTGTGATTCAAGTGTTCCTGTACCGTGATGGACAAAAATGACCTCATCACCTTCAGCATTCTTGTAGAAGTAATCCATCTGCTCTCGGGGATTGCATATTGCCATCGAAACATCGTTATTGAATATCATAACTCTTCTGCCGGATACAGGATCTCCTTCAGGTTTGGAGTCAAGTGTCCTTATATGGTAATGCCTTAAACTACCTTCGCTCCACTCCTTAAACCCGATATCCTCGACCTTGGTTATTTTCTTTACTCTTGTAGGCGGATTGATATGATAAAGGATTGAAGATATCCCCGAAAATCCTTCAGTACCTATTACTTCTTCCTGGTAAAGTGAACCATCTTTCTGCCTGTATTGTACGTGTCTTTTTTGGGGAAA
>CAZQYL010000052.1:0-11771 GCA_964597425.1 uncultured Ignavibacteriales bacterium
GTAGTATATAAAATTTTTCCTGCACCGCCAACAATTACTCCGTTTAGCGCACTTGTCAATTGCACGCCGAACCATGTTGTATTGCTTACAGGTGAGGGCTGCTGATACCACAGGTCACCGCCGGTGGTTGTGCGGAGAATTACTGATGAATATCCAACTGCGTTACCCGTCATAGCGTTTGCAAATGAAACCGAATTAAGTGTATTTACAACCGGTGTTATTTGCGGAGCCCAGCTAATGCCGCCATCAATTGTTTTGAGTATAGTGCCGTTTGAGCCCGATACAAATCCTGTGTTAGCGTCAACAAATGAAATTCCGTACAGGTCAGCGGTTGTACCGCTGGAAAGATTGTTGAAAGTCGCGCCTGCATCTTCGGTATAAAGCATCAAACCGTAAAATCCAAGCACAATTGCTTTATCACCGCCAATGAATTTTACTGTATTTAAACTTACCTGCGGTGCGCCTGCAACCTGAACCCATGACTGACCGCCGTTTGTTGTGCGAAGCAGAGTTCCAACATAACCTGAAATGAGTCCGGTGTTTGCATCCTTAAAACTAACTGAATAGTAGGGGATAAAGTTTGTTCCGCCCTGCTGCTGCCATGTGCCGCCTGTATTGGTAGTGCGTAATATCTTTTGCGGATAACCTACAGCACATGCAGTGCTGTTATTTATCATGTGAATGCCGCCCAGCCAGTAAGTATTATTCTGATTTACCTGGCTCCACGTTAAGCCGCCGTTGACGGTTTTCAGAATTCTGCCTGCCTCACCGCATGCCATGCCGGTGTTAATATCGGAAAATGATACTCCGTAAATTATATCAGTGTGACCGGTGGGTCTTACGATCCATTGAGATAAGGTCAAAACCGGGAAAAGAAGTATTAATGTTAGTATAGTTTTCATAGCTGATAAGATTGAAATTCTATGTTTAAAATAATACAAAAAGTATAATTTTGTAAGTGAAATTTAATCAGCAGGTTAAAAATAGCGATAATTACTAACAATAAATGCAAAAGGCAGGAATTAACCTGCCTTTTGCGGGGGATATGTAACTGTTTTTCCTCTAATGGAGAAATAACAATCTTGTTTAGAACTATTTCACTAATATAAGTTTCATTGTCTTGCTGAATGAATTTCCGTCATTTGAATTTGCAGCAAGCCTGTAGAAATATACACCGCTTGATAAGTTTGCACCGTTGAAATCAACTGTGTAAAAGCCGCTTTCCAGTTCTTTATCAACCAGCGATGCAACTTCTTTACCTGTGATATCATATACTTTCAGTGATACTTTTGCAGAAAACGGAATCTGGAAATCGACCTTTGAAGTCGGGTTTGAAGGATTCGGATAATTCTGGAAAAGATCAGCTACATTTGGTGTGCCAATAACCACATCGTTAGGAGCGGTTAAATTGTGGTATTCAAAGTTACCATTGAAATCAACCTGTTTTAAACGATACTGGTATTTACCAGCGTTAAGTTTCGGATCAGAATATTTATAGTTATGCTGCTGGTTGGTAGTTCCGTTACCCTGAACAAAACCTATTTTTACCCATGAACCGTATGCAGCATTCACCGGATTAAAATCTCTTCTTTCAACTTCAAATCCGCTGTTGTTTATCTCTGAGCATGTTGACCAAAGCAGGTCAGCCTGTCTTTTTAGTACAACAGCATTGAATGAACAGAGCTCAACCGGAAGGGGATTACCCTGGTCAGTTAATGCGTAATCAGAAAAGCTGTTCATTCCCCTGGTGGTTATCATTTCAGAGCTCCAGTTCAATTCTGACTGCCATGTACCGTTACCCGGAGTAGAAAATACTTCCCAGGTTCCGTTATATTTGGCAAGCCTTGTGTTTGATGAAGGTGTAGAAATCGTATATGTTTCGTGTGTTCCGAAATTGATTGAAATATTATACACGGCACCTGTTAGTGTACCTGTAGGGTTAATAGTCCAGTATGAGTTTGAATAACCGCCGCCCAATACACCTGAATGATTTACGCCTGAGTAATATTTTACGTCTATTGCTGATGGGTAAGATGAACCGCCTGTACCCCAGTTTATGGTTACAAGTGTTCTGCCCCAAAGTGTATAATTGGAATTTATTCCGCTTCCCGGTGCGTTATCAAATGATGCTGATGGATTTCCGGGAGGTGTTGCTGTAAATTCATGGCTTCCGATATCACTTGTTCCGCCGGTAACGGCTGTTGGCCTGGTGTTACCGCTGTAATCGCTGCCGCTTCCTGCAATAGCTATTCCTTTGCCTGAAACTATCCATGCCTGCCAGTTGCCGCTCTTGATAGAAAGATCACCTGTGGTTACATTTGTAAACAGGCTTGATGCACTGATATCGCTTGTGATAGTGCTCCAGGTATGTTTATCGCCCAGCGAAGAATCTCTCCACTGGTATATATTCTGATTTGTTGAACCCCAGACTGCAATGCTGGAAGCAACAGGAGCAATGTATACATTGTAATCTGATGATGTACCTGTCCAGTTATCATATCCAACTTCATTACCCATAGCATAATGGCTGCCTGAGCCGCCGATCCTGGCGTTGAAGAAGAGATTGTTCCTGAGTGAAGCGGAAGTTGCCCATGCAAGCAGAGGTCTATCGTAAGCCCATGAATTGGCTGAACCGCCTGATGCTGTGCCGCCTATGTATATTGAGTTGTAATAATAAAGACTCGGAAATTCAGCTTCATCATGAATACCCTTTATTTCAACACCATTTGTTGAAAGATCTGTTTCAGGGTTATTCGTCTTTTCAACCGATGTTTTGATCATCGGTACTTCTTTAAGGTAATTTTGGGATACTTCTTCTGAAACAATTGAATTTGATTCAGGAGTATATTTATTGCTGTTTATTTCTGTGCCGGTATTGCCGTTATGGTTATCTAAAGGTTCACCATTGGTTATTGATATCTGGTTATTGTAAATATTCCAGCTTCCCCAGAACGCGTTTATACCCCATATCTTTGCTGCGCCTGTAGTTGATGAATGATTGAGGTTGTATATCCTGTTCTTTTCGAAAGTGCCTTTGGCTACATTATTGTAGAACCCGAATCCCATAACATATGAATCGGAATTGTTTGTACCGTACAAGCCGCTTATTGTGTTCCCTGAGATCAGCTGTGAAACTGAGCTTGACCCTGTGAATAAACCTATTAACGAAGTATTATCAGGATATCTATCTGTGCTGCTGCTGGCGCAGTATAGATTTGAAATTGTATTATTTGTGATTGTTATAGATGCACTTGTGCTTCTTGACTGGTAGATACCGCGAATCCTGGAATTTGCGGAAGTGTTTGTAACATTTAGGTTTGATACTGTGTTTCCGCTCATTGTGGCAAGTATGGTATTTACCTGGCTGTGAATTCCTGTAAGCTGGAATTCAAAAGTGGTTGATGTCTGCTGAATACTGTTTGAAGTTGTTGAGCTTCCTACTGTGTTATTGTTTATACTTATATTAGCAGATGGTGTACCTGAATAATAAATACTTTCAAGTCTTAGTGTCTGGTTATTGTTTCCTGCGATATTGATAGAACCGATAATGTTATTGTGAATATTTCCGGTTCCTGTGTGGATTATACCCCTGTTGATAATATTATCAACAGTTCCGTTGTATGTAAGTGTGATATTGCCTGTAGATGATGTATTGCCAATTGTATTTCCGGAAGTTGTACCTATGTTTACCAGTCCTGATTCAACAACGATACCTGCGAAATATGTTACACCGTTAGATGATGGTGTAGATGTAAATGTCAGATTCCCGATCGTGTTTCCGTTTATGTTTGATGCTGTGGTTGTACCTGCTGTCTGTATCCTGATGAAATAAATGGAGTTTGACTGAGTACCGGTAACATTCCATGGCGTTCCGGCGCAGTTTGCCGCAGTACCGCCAAGGTAGTTGTTGCTGATAGTAATATTATTTGCTGCTGATGTATTTACATAAATAACATTCCAGCCTGTTGCCGATGTTGGTGTTCTGGTTGATGTCTGGTAGAAACTGTTTCCTGTAATTGTGAAACTTGTGCTTCCGTTTAAAAGCATAATTGCTGAGCAGGACTGTGCATTCCTGTAAACATCAGCTATTTCGTTGTTTGATATTGTAATATTGCTGTTATTTCTTGCTGTTGTTGTTGTTGTACCGTTTGAAACAATTGCGTTCTGTAGTGTCCCGCCCGAGGCATCCTTTATCAGGCAGTAGGAAATTGTATTATTGTCATTTCCTGTTGAGCCTGTTGTTGTGCTGAAATCTATCATGCCGCTTGTTGCAGAAACTCTCATTCCTTCAATAGTACAATAAGTAATAGTATTGTTCGTAGCGTCATTAATAAACCTGAAGGTCTGGCCCCCGGTATTTGAATTCATGAATCTCAGGTATTTTCCTGTGCCGCCTACTCTGCCATCAATGGTAAGATTATCTGCACCATTTAGATCAAACAGCGGTGCCGCAACGTTACCTGATAATGTTTTTACAGAAGTTGTATTAGTCTGTATGGTTATTGTATAACCACCTGACCACTGCTGAAGCGCAACAGTACCTGCTTCTGTAATGTTTGAAGTTACCGTTAATGTAACATTGCCGCTTAGGCCTCTTGTGTTTACTGCATTAAAAAATCCTGCAGCACCTGAGCCTGTTAATGTTGTAAATGTTTGCCCGGAACCTACATTGTAACTTCCGGTTAGCGGCTGAGAAAATGAAGAATTGACAAGTATCATAAGTAACATAATACTTAATGCCAACTTGGTATAGTTCAACATGATTCCTCCAATTTTTATTAATATATCCCCGTGATTCATTATAATAGTTTTAGTTAATTAGATAAACAAATTTAACTAATGTAAAGAAGTTACGTAATACCGTGTTTTGGTTAGACGATGTGTTTTTTAAAGAATACTAATATTACGTGATGTTAAAATAGATGTTTAAGGCAAAAAGCACGAATATCTCAATATATGACGTGAATAGGGTGTAAATACTCAATAGTACATTGAAGAATTATCATTTTATGACTAATTTTACTAAAAGGAACTATATTTGTTTGTTAGCCATTAATCTATATTAGTGCTAAAATCATGAGCGACCTATCATATAGAGAAAAAGTAATATTAAGATGCATTATAGAGGAGTTTATACATACCGCCAATCCAATTGGCTCAAGGTATATTTCCAAAACCTCCGATATAAAGCTATCGCCGGCGACGATAAGGAATGTTATGAGCGATCTGGAAGATCTGAATTTCCTTACTCATAATCATACCTCCGGAGGAAGAGTGCCGACCGATAAGGGTTACAGGTATTTTGTCAATGAACTGATGGAGTCAGAGCCGCTCATCCAGAATGAGAAGGATATGTTAACTGCGCAGCTAAATGAGCTGGAGCCAGTACAGGATGAAATATACAAAGAAGTTTCAAGGATACTCGGACGGCTATCAAAAGAAATAAGTATTGTATCACAGCCATACCTTTCACAGGGGGTTTTCGAGAGGCTGGAACTGGTTAACCTATCTTCAACAAAGCTGCTTGTTGTGGTATCAATTAAATCAGGGTTAATGCGTACGCTTTTGTTTGATGTGGAATCCGGAATTTCCCGTGATAAGATCGAAAGGGTAACAGGCATCCTGAATGAAAAACTAAGCGGGCTTACTTTAACCGAAATACGCAATACTTTCATTGAAAGAATTAAAGATATACAAAGTGATTCAAAGGAAATACTGAAGGTATTCATAGATTCTATTGATAAGATATTCCAGGATGAAAAGGAAGGAATGACGCTTTATTTTGGCGGAACTACCGAGATACTTGCCCAGCCGGAGTTTGGCGATACGCAAAACTACCGGAACATAATTGAGCTTACTGATGAAAAAAATATTGTTGTTCATGTACTCAACAATATGCCCGCGGATCAAAACGGGATCTCAATTTCAATCGGCGCGGAAAACAAGGATGATAAGCTGAAAGACTACAGCATAGTATCATCGGAGTACAATGTTGGAGATATTAAGGGCAGAATTGCATTAATTGGCCCCAAAAGAATGAATTATTCTAAAATGGTTTCAATGCTGGATTTTACATCCAGGATAATTACCGAAAGATCAGGCAGCTGATTTGCTGCGGCTAATACTACAGAAAAGATAAAAAATAACGGCGGAAGTATGATAAAGAACAAAAAAGAAAAACAGGAAAAAGAATTAAAAGAAAAAGAGATAAAAATAACGGGTTCGGATGATAACTTATCTGAGCAGCCGGATGAAGAGTCAATTGACACGGCCGGAGAACAGAGCAGAATTGCGGAACTTGAAAAACAGGCCGCCCAGTTCAAAGATCAGTATTTAAGAACTGCAGCTGAATTTGAAAATTACAAACGCAGAACCGATTCTGAGCGCGCTGAGTTTTTTGCCTATGCAGGTGAAAGAGTACTGAATGATATGCTGCCCGTGCTTGATGATTTTGACAGGACGATGGAATCATTTGATAAGAGCCATGATAAAGATGCCCTGAAGAAAGGTATTGACCTCGTTTACGCCAAGTTCAGAAGTGTGCTGGAAAAACAGGGTTTGAAACCTATGGAATCAGACGGAACAAAGTTTGATGTTAATCTTCACGAGGCAATTTTACAGCAGCCAGATGAAAGCAAAGAACCCGAAACAGTTCTTAACACTGTTGAAAAAGGTTATTACCTGAAAGATAAAGTACTAAGACACGCTAAAGTTGTAGTTTCATCAAAACCGGAATAAAGTTATATGTCAGCCAAAAGAGATTATTACGAAGTACTGGGTGTGAGCAAACAATCTACAGAGATTGATATTAAAACAGCATACCGCAAGCTGGCAATGAAGTTTCATCCGGATAGAAACCCGGGTGATACTGAGGCCGAAGAGAAGTTTAAAGAAGCTGCTGAAGCTTATGAGGTTTTAAGTGACCCCAATAAAAAAGCCAGGTATGACCAGTTTGGTCATGCAGGTATGCGGGGAAGCGGATTTGACCAGGGTTTCGGGAATGTGAACGATATTTTTTCACATTTCAGTGATATTTTCGGGGGCGGCAGCATATTTGATGAAATATTCGGTTCAGGCGGTCAAAGGAGGCACAGCGGCAGGCATAAACAGCCCGGTATACAGGGCAATGATCTGAAAATTAGTTTAAGACTTTCGCTCGAAGAAATTGCCACCGGTGTTGAAAAAACCCTGAAGCTGAAAAGATATGAAAAATGTGAGCATTGCCATGGAAGCGGAGCCAAAGCTTCATCCGGAACTTCTGAATGTACAACCTGCCACGGCAGCGGTGAAGTAAGGACGGTTTCACGCTCGATGTTCGGGCAATTCGTGAATATACAGGTATGCCCGACCTGCAATGGTGAAGGCAGAGTGATTAAGGAGAAATGCCATCATTGCCACGGTGAAGGAAGAGAAAGAAATGAAGCTACTCTAAAAGTAAATATACCTGCAGGTGTATCAACAGGTAATTATATTCCGCTAAGGGGCGAAGGTGATTCAGGCGCAAGGGGCGGATCACCGGGTGACCTGATAGTACTGATAGAAGAAGCTGAACACAAGTATTTTATCCGTGAGCAGGATGATATACATTTTGAGCTGACAATAAGTATTACAGATGCCGTACTTGGCACTGAAACCGAAATTCCGGTTCTTGGCGGAAATGTTATGCTTAAAATAGACCCGGGCACTCAGCCGGGAAAGATACTGCGCCTGCGCGATAAGGGAATAAAACATCTTAATCATTCCGGCAAAGGCGACCAATTGGTACATGTTAATATTTATATACCAACTAAACTTACCAACAAAGAAAAAGACGCATTCAAAGAACTTGCTTCATCTGAGCATTTAAAACCCAAGGGTAAACATTCAGACGCAAAATCGAAAGGTTTTTTCAGTAAAGTAAAAGATTCTTTTTCCTGATATAGATCCATGCCCTTATGAGCAATTTCATAAAAAGAACGGGATTAACTTCGAAGGAGCTGGGAGTAATAGCTTTTTTGCTTCTCGCTATGGGCGCCGGACTAATAATGAAATATTCCGGGTGGAAAAAACCTAATGAATATGATTACAGCCAGACAGATCAGAATTTTGAAAACCGCCTGAAGAGCACTTTTGATGAGCTGAAAACTGAGCGATCCGATACTTCAGCGAAGATACGATCAAAGGAACTTGAAACTCTGGCCGATAGTCTGGGTATCTTGATAGAACAAAAAAGCTCTGTAAAGAAAGTTCTTAAGCCTGATTCAAAGATAAACATCAATACTGCACTTTCTGCTGACCTTAGGGAATTGCCCGGCATTGGCGAAGTTATGGCAGAGAGAATAATTGAGTACAGGGAATCGCACGGCAGGTTCACAAAAACCGAAGACTTAAAAAAAGTAAAAGGTATAGGTGATAAAAAATTCGAAGAAATACAGGGATACATTACAACAGAATAACATTTGGTAAGCCCGGCAATTTTGCTGGGATTTCAAAATTGATTGATTGCGGGATTTATAACCCTTAATTTTGTAAAATTCAAACAGAGCATATTGAACAGATCATTAGGAATAGGATTTTCAGGCAGCAGGATCTATTTTACCGAACTTATCGGTACTGATGGCGGTCCCAAAGTTGACCATATAGAATCAGTGAACGTGGATTTTGATTTTGAAGATGAGCTAGGTAAATATAAAAGCAGCCAGAAAGACCTTACAAATATATCAAGTGAAATAAGCACTTATATCACAAAACGGAATCTGAACATAAACAAAGCCGGATTGACCATTAGTTCATCACAGGCTTTTACTTTAATGCTGCCGGTTGATTATTCAGAAGGCAAGCAGTCAATTAACTCGAAGATATACTGGGAACTATCGAACTACTTCCCGGATAATTATAACGATTTCCTGATAAATACTTACAGACTTAATAATGTACTGCCGTGCAAGAACAGTGATGACTTCCTTGTAATTGCGGTGCAGAAAAATACAGTTGAGTTCATTAAGCGGATATTTAAGATATGTTCTCTTGATCTGAGTTTAATAGATATAGATCACTTTTCGGCTGAAAATGCTCTCAGGGTAAATTACGAAGAAAAATTAAGCGGGAAAAATATTCTGCTTGTGGGACTTAAACGCGGCAGGATAGATTACGGATATATTGAAAACATGAAATATAAGTTTTATACCCATTCAAAATACTACAGCGAAAATGAATTCAACCTAAGCCTGACAAGAAAATTAAGCTCCATTGTAAGATCAGAGCCGATACTTGGCAGAGTTGATGAAATATACCTGTACGGTGATGATATCAAAGATGATACACTGGAATCGATGGAAAAGCAGGCTCTTGCAGCCATAAGTATCATCAATCCCTTTGAGAATATAAGTGCATCTGATATCTTTTTGAAGAATGATAAACTCAGAAAGATCTCATATAAATATTCAGCAAGCTGCGGTATTGCATTGAGAAACCTGGCCGTTTAATACCATGAGAATAATCGGCGGTAAATTCAGATCTAGAAAGGTGCACTCTTATATTGAGCCCAAGAACTGTATCAGAGGCGGTATTTCGGGTTACAGGCCAACTACCGATAGGGCGAGAGAAACTCTTTTTAATGTGTTAAATAATATTATTGATTTTGAATCTACTGAGTGTCTTGATCTTTTTGCGGGTTCGGGCGCTATTGGTTTTGAGCTGTTAAGCAGGGGAGCGGTAAAATGTGATTTTGTGGAGAACTCAACCAAACAGCTTGCCTGTATCAAAAAGACCGCTGATGAGCTGGGATGTACGGAGAACATAAGCATATATGAAGAAAATGTCCTTGGTTTTTTAAAGAGGCCGGGAAAAAAGTTTTATGATATTATATTTGCTGATCCGCCGTATGGTTATGAGTTCTACAATGAATTGATGAAAGAGATTTTGAATACGGGCTTTACGATATTTGTACTTGAGCATGCCGGTGAAAGCGCGGGGATGTTTAACCTGAATGACTTTGATGTTATCCGAAGAAACGTCGGATTGACAAACTTCACAATATTAATTAAAAAGGACTGATAGCTATGATCAAAGCAATTTATCCGGGAACATTTGATCCGCTTACACTGGGACATCTTGATGTCATTGAGCGCGCATCAGTTTTATTTGAAAGCGTTATAGTTGCTGCTGCAATCAGCACTTCAAAGAATACTTTGCTTAATATAGAGGAACGCACCAAAGTCATTGAAAACTCAGTTAAGCACATTGGGAATTGTACTGTTGAGCGGTTTGACGGGCTGCTTGTTGATTTTGCACAGCAGTGTGGTGCTGGGGTAATCATACGCGGATTAAGGGCTATTTCTGATTTTGAATATGAATTCCAGATGGCTTTAACCAACCGGAAAATTGCAGCTAATATAGAAACGGTTTTTTTGATGCCTTCGGAAAAGTATTCATATATAAGCTCAACGCTGGTAAGAGAAATTGCGAAGTACGGCGGAAATATTTCTGAGTTTGTGCCTCCCGAGGCGGCGAAGGTAATTAATTCCAAGTTAAAGAAAGATTAATCTTTTTTTGCTGTTGGTAAATGTTCCTTGTATTCAGTTCAGATTCTTTTTGAAAAAAGCTGCGGTCTTTTCAATGACCTCTTCGAACGCCTTGTTAGTCCCTTTAAAGGGGTGTTCAATCCCGAAAGTATGTCCCGTGTTATCTATTATATGAAGTTCCGTTTTATCCTTTGGTGACGAATTAAATATCTTTTCTGCATCAGTGTATTTTACCGCAAGGTCTTCCCTTCCGTGAATTATCAAAAAAGGTATTTTTAGTGCAGCAGCAGCACCGGTAATATTCAGTCTCTTGCTGTTCGTTTCTATATCTTCAAGCAGACTGCTATTCATTTTCATCAACTGGTTGGTTCTTGTATTGGGCATTTCTATATATCCTTTTTCGCGCCATCTCTTTTTTTGTTCAGGTGTGTACCTGTCAAAATCGGCAACAGAAGCAAGCGTAACCAGCGCTTTTACTGCATGGTTTTCTGATGAGGTAATTATAGATAAGCCGCCACCGCGGGAGTGACCAAGCAGCCCTATCCTTTTTGCATCAACAGGATATTTTTCCGCGAGTTCCGGCACAAAATTCAGTACCGCTGCGTAATTATCAAGCTCTATTGAATGAGTATTTTCAGCAAAAAGCTCAAGTTCAGTAAAATCCATAGGGTGGGTGTTATTTACCCCGTTGTGAGTGAAATTAAAGCTCAATACAGCAAATCCTGCACCCGATAGTTTTGTGCAGAGATACGGGAATCCCCCCCAGTCCTTAAAGCCCTTAAAGCCATGTGCAAATATTAGCAGCGGGAATCTTTGATTTGGTTTTGGAGGTGAATTGGGCAAAAACAGGCTGCAATCAATACTTTTTGTCTTTTCTGCAGAAATTTGTAAAATCAGTGGATATTTCAATTGGAAGTTTGTTTATGGAGTGATTTTGTTTGGGTTTGAATTTGCAAATATGCTGATAATAAATCAAAAACGCAATAACCTGAAGATATCAATTAATAAAATTTTCACTTGACATACTGATTAAAAAATGATATTATGCGTCATTCAATTAACTATTTTTTAACTAAACGAAAACAAAAACTATGAGAAAATTATTTTCGCTTTTGTTTGCTGTTATAGCTTTCGTAGCTGTAACAAATGCACAGGATGCTCCTCATTCAGTTGGACCGGCTCCGGTTCAGACTGTACAGGCTCCGGTTACCGGTGATTTTGATGCATCGATCGGCAAACGTTATTTTTCACAGATCTCTTCATCACCGA
>CAZQYL010000053.1:0-11700 GCA_964597425.1 uncultured Ignavibacteriales bacterium
TCAATGAAATTTTTGTAGTTATACCATATTGTATAAGCGGTAAATTCAGTAACCGTCCTTATCATATCATATTTATTCACCCGTTTGAACTTCTTCAATATCTTCTTCTGGAATTCGATTCCATAATGTTCACGCCCTGTCGATTTAGGAGGTTCAGCCCTGTGAGCGCTATCCATTATCAGGTAATTAAACAACTCCGGATTCAGGGTGCCTTTTTTTGCAACAAGACTGTTCTTGTCATACTTTTTCTTAAACAGATGATACATAAGTCCATCAATTATCATATTTCCCGGACCCGTATCAAAAGCAAAAACATCCTGCTTGCGGGCGTTCTTTTTCAGCACCGTAATGTTCGCTATACCGCCAATATTCAGTAACGCGCGGTTTTTGCTTTTGTGGGTGAAAAGGATATGGTCAAGGTACGGGACCAAAGGAGCACCGTCGCCATCTACTGCGCAGTCAGCGATCCTGAAATCACCCACGGTTGTAATACCCGTTAAGTTGGCGATTATTGCCGGGTCGCCTATTTGCAGCGTTGATTTAACCCTGTAACCCAGAAAATTATCTTTTTCGGGTAAGTGGTGAATAGTCTGCCCGTGTGAACCTATAAGATCAACTGAAGCAGCCTGCATGCTGTTTCTTTTTAAGAGCTTCAGCACAGCATCAGAAAATAAGGCTCCAATTATGACATTAAGCCTTGAAATCTCTTCAATACTTGCTGACTTTTTATTGGAATTTTTGAAAATAGCGAGTCTTACCTGTTGAGGTACAGAAAGCTCAGTGAAATCAATAACATTTACTCTGGTTTTCAGACCGCTTCCGGTGATTTGTAGCAGTACTGCATCAACAGCATCAACTGAGGTACCGGATAGAAGCCCAATAACTGTACGTTTGTTTTTCCTAAGTAAATTGACCAGTTTTTTATTCATAATACTGCAAATTTATCCATAAAATGAAGAATATACTACACAAATATGCTCAATTCTGTAATTTTCAATTCAGATAATTTGTGACAAAAAAGAGTGCATTGAACGAAAATCTATTTAAAGCTATATTTGCTGATAACTAATTTATAAATATGGAATTTAAGGTAAATAAAATTGACGCGGTAAAACAGGAAGTCGAGTTTGAATTATCATACGCTGATTTGGCTCCCCACTTTGAAAAGGCATTCCAAAAATATCAAAAAAAGGCTGAAATCCCCGGTTTTCGCAAGGGAAAAGCGCCGGTATCGATGATAAAACGCATGTACGGCGATATGATCGAACAGGCATCACTTGAGGATGTTGCCAATGATGTTTACAAGAATTATCTGGATGAAAATAATGTTCAGCCGCTTGGCGAAGCTCAGATGGTTGATATGGATTATGAAGCAAAACAGATCTTCAAATTCAAGATAAAATATGAAACAAGACCTGATTTCGAACTTGCTGAATATAAGGGCGTAGAAGTAAACAGGACAATTCACAATGTAGACGAAAAGATGATAGATGATGAAGTAAAATATCTTCAGTCCAAACACGTCACATATGAAGAAGCCCCAAAAGCAGATGGCGATGAATTCACCATAACAATGGATGTGCAGAAGCTTGATGACGCAGGAATTGAGATAATTGGCCAGGGTGATAAGGATGTAAGGTTTTACCTTAACGACCCGCAGATAAATAAGGAATTCAAAGAACAGCTTGAAGAAGTTGCTGTAGGCGAAGAAAGAATACTTAACCTGCCGGCACAGGAAGAAGGAAAGACCGAAAAGTACAAAGTATTGTGCAAGAAAGTTGAAAAAGTCGTATTCCCTGAGTTGAATGAAGAGTTCTTTAAAAATATTTATAAAGATGAAGAAATAAAGACCATTGAAGCTTTCAGGGAAAAAGTAAAAAATGACCTTGAAGGTATTTATAAAAACATTGGCGACCAGGAAATAAGGAACAATATTGTCAATGAATTGATTAAATTAAATGATATCACCGCTCCTGATGCACTGGTAGAGAACATTCTGAATTCATACATCGAGGATGTTAAGAATCAGAACCCAAAACGCCAGCTGCCGAAGGAATTTGATGAAGAAGAATACAGGAAGCAGAAACGAGTTGATGCCATTCTGCAGGTAAAATGGTACCTCATTAGAGATAAGATCATTGAAACTGAGAAGATGGAAGTTACTGATAAGGATATCGAGCCGGTAATTGAAGCTGATGCGAAGAAATATAATCTGCCTGTTGATAAGATAAAGAGCGTATATGAAAGCAATCCTGACGTTAAGTACAGGGTTCTTGATGATAAACTGATGAACTTCCTGATAGAGAATGCAAAGATAAAGGATGTTGAAAAACACGACCATTCACATGATGACCATGATCATGATCATGAAGGGGAAGAAACAAAGAAAGAAGCAAAACCTAAGAAACCAAGAAAAAAGAAAGCTGAATAAGCTTAATATCGATTTAGTTCAGGATCAGAATTTCAATAATTCAATAATTAGAAGGAAATAAATGAATTATCAGAAAATAATATCCGGCAATAAGCTGGAAATTGAAAAGGGCTTCAATGTTACAAACCAGTTGGTACCTATGGTGGTTGAACAAACTGCCAGAGGCGAAAGAGGCATGGATATTTACTCAAGGCTGCTCAGGGAAAGGATTATTTTCCTTGGCTTCCCGGTAGATGACCATACAGCCAGTCTTGTGATTGCCCAGTTGTTATTCCTTGAATCAGAAGATGCGGATAAAGATGTAATGGTATACATTAACTCCCCGGGCGGCAGCGTAAGCGCCGGATTGGCAATATACGATACAATGCAGTACATTAAGCCTAATGTAGCTACTATCTGTACGGGAATGGCAGCATCAATGGGCGCAGTTCTGCTTGCAGGCGGTACGAGCGGCAAGAGGACATCACTTCCCCACTCAAAAATTATGATACACCAGCCTTTAGGCGGTACACAGGGTCAGGCTACAGATATTGAGATATACACAAAAGAAATGATAAAGACCCGCGATGCATTGTACAACATACTTTCAAGGCATACTGGCAAGGATTTTGAGACAATTAAACGTGATTGCGACCGTGATAATTTTATGACTGCTGAAGAAGCAAAAGAATACGGACTGATTGATAACATCCTTGAAAAGAGAATTATCGATAAGAAGTAGAAATTCCCAATTGAATAAACAAAAAAAGGATACTTTTTCAAGTATCCTTTTTTTATTTGCGGTAATCGTTTAGACCCAATATTATTTCTGCTGAAATGTTTCCTTATCGTCTGCTTCGCTTTCAGATTTATTTTTTGTTGAATCTTTCTTTGTTGCCCTGCTTATCCTGTTGCCTGAACCATCATCTTTGCCCAGAATATCTTCAACTTTTTCATTAGCATTCTTTTCCTGTTCAATACCGGGTTTCTCTTCATCAATAAAAATATTCTTCTTCTCATCTGAAACCTTCTTCTTGGGATCAGAGGTCTCTTTTTTCATTTCACCCTTGGTCTCTGTTTTGATATAACCCTTTGATTCTTTTTTCATTATACCATCTTCGCTTTTTCTTTCACCTTTAACATCAACGCCTTTATCTTTATCCGAATCCGTCGAACGCTGCATTTCAATTCTCTGTTCTTCACTAACCCTGTCGGGTTTCAGTTCAGGAGTCATTGTTCTGCTTGGATCAGGTTTGGCGAAATAATCAGTCGAAGTCTCTGTAGGCGCCGGAGCGTATTCGCCGGTTCTGGTATCTACAGGGTCTACTGCGCTGTATTCCTTTGGGTAATTGCTGCTTATATCTTCGCCGTCCTTTTTGACGTAAATTATAAGATCACCCTGGTTTGTTGAAGAAACAAACTGCTGTGTGTTTGAAGTATCACTTTGGTTAAGTTTTGAGTAGTAACCAAAATATACCACCACGGCAACAAGCAATACAACCGTTAACCCAAGAGCCGGAACAAATGCAGGCCTGAAAAGACTCTCGAACCAGCTTTTCTTTGCGGGCTGGTGCTTTATAACCGGCTGCGTAACCGCGCCGGATAATTTAGCAGCCGGGCTTTCAGATTCCCTAATTCTGCGCAAAAGACGATCCTCAAAATCATGCTTTGCTTTCACGCGGGGCAATGTCCTGAGCTGATCTCTTAATGCTTTATATTTTTCGTCTTCCTGTAACATTTTTTCCTCCTTTATTAGGAGATGGTCGATTCCTTTTTTTATTCTTCTTTGTAAATATCTTTCAGGAGCTCCTGAAGCTTCTCTCTGCCCCTGTTGATCCTTGATTTCACGGTTCCCATCGGCAGTCCGGTCATATCCACAATTTCCTCATATGAAAAATCTTCAATATCCCTAAGTATAACAAGCTCCCTGTAATTTTCGTTTATTTTATCAAGCGCCTTCTGAATATGAGCGCTTAAAAATTTCGAGTTTGCGTCAACTTCGGGTCCTCCATATGCTTCATCCGGCAGATCAAAATCCTTGTTCTCGTCATCATATACATCGCTTATAGAAAATGTCTTATACTTCTGTGCCTTAACTATCTTTGTCTTCGCCAGGTTAATTGCGATGGTGTAAATCCAGGTAGAGAACTTCGCAATTTCCTTGTACAGATGTTTTGACGTGTAAACCTTAACAAATGTATCCTGAACAATATCATCGCAGTCATCATAGTTGCCCACATAGCGGTAGATATAGTTCGTAAGCCTGTCTTTATACCGGGCAACTATTTCATTGTAGGCTCCTGTATCACCTTCCTGAAAATTGAAGATCAATTCTTCATCAGTCAGTCTTTTAGTATTTATTCCTTCTTTCGAAGGCGCCATCTGTACCCTATTAATTTAACGAAAAAATTGGTTTTTTGTTCCGGTTATTCAAAAATTAAGCATTTATAAGCTCATCTACAAGAGATGTCATCAATATCTTAGCATCAAGCATACTGGTCTTAAGTTTCCTGTCTGTATCAATTATCTTATCAAAACTGCATTCTAAAGATTTGATATTAAGCAATTTATGGTAATTTTTAGCGAATTTAACTCTATCACCCCACATTTTATACTTCTGGTATATCAATCTGGTATCCATTGATTCCAGCCCCTGTGATTTGAACGAGAGCATATCCATATAATAATTACTTATTAATGATAGCAAATATACTTCATTTAAACCTTTTGTATTAAGCAAATTATTAAGGATAGTAAAAGCCCTGTTTTGGTCCTTTTTTACAATACTTACCATCAGTTCTTCGGGACTGTACTCCCTATCATACCCAATGAACTGCAAAACGATCTCTTTTGTAAGGATCGGCTCCTTACCTTCAAAATCATAATTACTTACCTTCTCAATTTCAGAACTGAGCAGGTCAAATGATGATGGAATTGAGGTTATGAACAGGTCTAGTGCATCTGTGTTTATGGTAATACCGTTAGATTCAAACTCCTGTTTAACCCAGTCATACAATTCCCTGTGCGGCAGCTCCGAAAAATCATAGAACTCAATATCATTACTCTGGTCAAGCTTCTTTTCGTAAACAAATGAAGTATCAAAAGCATAAAGGATGTACGAATCATCGGATTTTTCTTTCGATCTCTCCATAAATTCGCTAAGTTTCCGGGAATATTTTTCACATCGCTTTACAATTACAAGCTTCTGTGAGGAAAAAAGCGAAGCTCCGCCGGAGGTCAGGTCAAACAATTCCTGCATAGGGGTTTCATCGGCATATTTAAGGAAGAAGTTCTCTTTGCTTTCTTTAGAGCCGAATAACTTCTCCCTTAAAATTTCACCTGCCTTCAGAAGAAAATAGTTATCTACTGAAGCGATATAATACACATTCCTCATCTTTCCTGATGCTATTTCTTTCTTGAAATCGAGGAATGTACGCATATAATTAGCCTGAATACTATTTGAATGATACTTTTTGAATTACTACTTTTTCGATCGGGTTATCTCTCTCATCTTTTTTAACGTCTTCTATCTTGTAAGCAATTTCCATACCCTTGGTAACTTTTCCGTAAACAGTGTACTGTCCGTCAAGATGTGAAGCTTCGCCTGTAACAATATAGAACTGGCTTCCGCTGGATTCCTTTTTAGGATTAACAGCATCTCCAAGCCTTGCCCCGGCAATTGAACCCTTAACGTGACCTGCTTTTATTTCTGCGGGAATTGTATAACCGGGGCCGCCCTGTCCGTCATTTGACCTGTCGCTATCCTTTGAATTAGGATCGCCGCCCTGTATCATGAATCCTTTAATTACCCTGTGGAAAGTTGTACCTTCATAAAATCCTGATTTTACAAGTTTCTTGAAGTTAGCAACATGCTGGGGAGCGTCTTTTTCATTAAGCTCAATTTCAATATCTCCCATGCTTGTCTTAATAACCACTGTATTTGATTCTTTTGAATCCTTTTTATCTTTTGTATCGGTTGAATCTGTTTTTGTTGTCATGCTGTCTGTTTTCTTTTGAGTGTTCTGAGTTTGTGTGTTCTGCTGCTGGGTCTGTGTCTGTGTTGTGTTATCCTTCTTAACATCGGTCTGATCTGTTTTGCTATCTCCGCATACGAATGCGAAAAAGCTTAACATAAATGCCGGTAACAGCATTATTTTTATTGCAGTTAGTTTCATTAATTTAAATTCCTTTCTGTATATTTTTTTGTAATTGATAATATCTAATTTTGAATGACTCCCATAGAAAGCAGAACAATAATAAGTATCCCAAATATAACCCTATAAACAACAAACAACATCATGGAATGCTTTTTTATAAATGATAACAGGAACCAGATTGACCAGTATCCCACTACCCCTGAAACAACCGTGGCTATTACTAGGCTCAAAATGGCGCTATCACCGCTTAGCAGCGTACCCCTCTGACTGAATAGCTCATAAACACCGCTTAACAACACGGCGGGAATACTAAGCAGGAATGAAAACCGGGCCGCATCCTCACGGGTCATATTTCTGAAAAATGCGCCGGATATTGTAGAACCTGAGCGTGATGCCCCGGGAATCAAGGCCATAGCCTGAAAAATGCCAACTATAATGCCATCTTTGTATGTGATGCTGTTAAGATCAACCTTCTTCTTCGTAAAACGGTCAGCGATCATCAAAATTATTGAAAAAAATATCAAACTCGCTGCAACAATGTACATATTCCTGAATTGATGCCTGATAAGATCTTTCAGCAGAAATCCGGCAATAACTATGGGGATAGTTCCAATAATTATCATAATTAACAGGCGTGTATCCTTACTGTTAAAGTCCCTGGTTTTAAGGCTAAGTATCATTGCCTTTACCATATTTATCAGGTCATTTCTGAAGTACAGAATAATAGCTATCATAGTGCCAACCTGTATCACTGCAGTATACGATGCACCGATATCGCCCCATCCGAAGAATGAAGGTATTATCCTCAAATGTGCAGTACTGCTTACCGGAAGAAATTCCGTTAATCCCTGTACAACGCCAAGTAATATAGCTTTAAGTATTTCTGTCATTAATTGATATTGAATAATATGCCAAGTCTTACACCTACTCCGTATCCTTTCAGATCAGCTTCTACTGTTGAATTTGGAGCGGTAACCGCCTGGCCATTTTCATCTTCTAGCTTGCCATAAATGTTTGCAAACCCAAACCCGTTAAGGTAAATGAAAAAATTCTCTGAAAATTTGGGCATAAACGTCATCGATAATCTGAATGAAGGACCGGATGAAGTATATTTAAGTGTAGTTGAATTATTTACTTTATTATCCAGCTGCTGGAAGTGATAACCCGCTGAGCAGCCAAGTTTTATGTGATACTTGGGTTTACGAAGATTATAATTTACGAATAAATAGGGCTGATGATTTGTAATAGTGTAATCAAAAACTGCGGGAGAGTAGATATAAGATAGTCCCCTGATGTAATAAGAATAATCAATTCCTGCAGATACACTTGAAGTCAGGTCGTATTCCAGCCCGCCTGCAAACTCAACCCCGGCATTAAAAGATCTTATGCTGTCAGAAGTACTATATGGTATACTTGCAACAAGGTAATCTCTGAACTCAGGGGTAATTCCGTAATTAATTCCCATCCCTGTATAAAAAGCAAGATGCTTCTTAAATGGAATTTTTCCCTGAGAAAACAAAGCAGCATTTATTAAGATAAATGCTGCCAGAAATATAAATATTTTATTTTTCAAAAATTAAATATCCAGATTTTTTACGTATTTAGCGTTCTTTTCTATGAATGCTCTTCTGGGCTCAACTTCTTCACCCATTAGCGTTTCAAATACCTTGTCAGCTGCTACCGCACTATCAATTGATACCTGCAGAATTGTTCTGGTTTCGGGATTCATAGTTGTTGACCAAAGCTGTTCCGGGTTCATTTCTCCAAGACCTTTAAATCTGGAAATTGCGAAACCTTTGCCTTTAGTAACAACTTCGCCTGATTCAGTTACTTCTGTTTCAGAGGGTAATGTTTCCTTAGCTGACTTAGTACTGATCTTAAATCTTTTCAATATCTGTTCCTTTTCATTCTCATCATACGCATAATGTTCTTCTTTAGCTATCTTAATCTTATACAAAGGCGGCTGCGCGATATAAAGCCTGCCTGTTTCAATTATCTCTTTCATGTGCCTGTAGAAAAATGTGAGCAGAAGTGTACGGATATGAGAACCGTCTACGTCGGCATCGCACATGAGGATAACTTTACCGTAACGCAGTTTACTCTCATCAAATTCATCTGAATTACCTATACCGGCACCAAGCGCTGTAATTATAGATTTTATTTCATCATTTTCCAGCACCTTGTTCATACGGGCTTTTTCAACATTAAGTATCTTGCCCTTTAAAGGCAGAATTGCCTGGAAGCGTCTGTCCCTTCCCTGTTTAGCTGAACCACCCGCTGAATCTCCCTCGACAAGGTATATTTCGCAATGGTCAGGATCACTTATCGAGCAATCAGCAAGTTTTCCGGGTAACCCAGAAAATTCCAGTGCATTTTTGCGTCTGATAAGCTCTCTTGCTTTTCTTGCGGCTTCCCTTGCTTCGGCTGCACGAAGGCATTTTTCAATGATCTTTTTTGCAACAGAAGGATTCTCTTCAAGATACTGCTGGAGCTGCTCGCCAACTATTGTTTCTACTATACTTTTTACTTCACTGTTGCCAAGTTTTGTTTTAGTCTGTCCTTCAAACTGAGGTTCAGGTACCTTTGTGCTTATAACACAAGATAATCCCTCACGGAAATCATCGCCGGTAAGCTGGATTTTATCAGTCTTAATGATATTTGCTTTTGCACCGTAGTTGTTAAGGGTTCTTGTTAACGCTGTTTTGAAACCGACCAGATGCGTACCCCCTTCGTGAGTATTGATATCATTTACATATGTGAATATGTTATCGTTGTATGATTCATTGTACTGGAAAGCGACTTCTACCTGCGTATTATCTTTTTCGCCTTTTATAAATATAGGCTCTTTCATAAATGATTTACGGGCAGAGTCGATATACTTCACAAATTCCTTGATGCCGCCTTCAAAATGGAATACATTCTCTTTTTTGGAGCGCTCATCTTTAATTGTGATCGTAACTTCCTTGTTTAGATAAGCAAGTTCCCTTAATCGGTCTTCAAGTATTTCAAACTTGAAATTAACCGTATTGAATATTGTATCATCAGGCATAAAGGTGGTTGTTGTGCCTGTATCTTTTATGTTTACTTTACCTGTTTCCTTAACCGGTCCGGTTGGCACGCCCGCTTTATAATCCTGTTCGAATACTTTGCCTTCGCGTCTTACTTCAACCTTTAACCACTTGCTTAATGCGTTTACAACAGATACACCAACACCGTGCAGACCGCCTGATACTTTATAAGTATTCCTGTCGAATTTACCGCCTGCATTAAGCACTGTCATAACAACTTCCAGCGCCGATTTCTTTTCAGTAGGATGCATTCCAGTTGGAATACCGCGACCATTATCAATTACAGTAATGGAATTATCTTTATTGATGGTAAGCGATATCTTATCACAGAAACCGCCTAATGCTTCATCGATACTGTTATCAACAACCTCGTATGCAAGGTGATGCAATCCGCGGCTGGATACATCTCCGATATACATCGCAGGTCTTTTGCGAACATGTTCGAGTCCTTTTAAGACCTGGATACTATCTGCGCCGTACCCGTCTTTCACTTCAGTTTTCTTTTCAACTTTACTTTTTTTATCTGCCATTACTTAAAAATTATATCCTTAATTTTTTTATTTTCGCTTAAATTTTTATTTACCTTTTCAAGAATTTCCTGTTTCATTCTGGTCAGCTCAAACCTGGAAACCGGGTTCACAACACTTACATACAGCACTCCGTGCTTTTTGAAGGTGGGCACCGCAATTTTCCCTAATTTTTCTCCTACTGCCTGGTACCAGAAATCAAACCTGTCCTTTTTCTGCTTCCTGATTGCGCCCAAAAGTTCGCCGATTTCAGCATCCAGTGTAGTTTGTTTCTTCCGGTGCTCTTTAAAATCAATTAACACTTTTCCGCTGTCCCGTTCACAATATGAAATGTTCTTGAATCAGTGAAATTATCTTTCAATATACCAAAATGGTCTTTATCTGTAGTGGTAATAAATACCTGGTTAAAATCTGTAATAAGCTCCGCAATTCTTTTTATCCTGTTCTTATCAAGCTCTGAAAACACATCATCAAGCAGCAAAACTGGCTCACCTGTATTGGTGTGTTTCAAATTCTCATTTATATACCCAAACTCTGAAAGCTTTAATGCTACAACGAATGTTTTATGCTCACCCTGCGAAGCGGAAGTACGCATCTCAAACATTTCACCGGATTTATCCATACTGAAAACATAATTATCTCTGTGCGGTCCGGTTAGTGCTATCCCCCTTTTGATCTCAGCATCAAGCTTTTCATCAAGCACATCCTGCAGTTTACTTTTCAGTTTATCAATGCTATAACCTGAAACATCATTCTCATCGAAGATCTCACTTTGATAAGAAATTACCGGTTTATACCTTGAGCCCACAATTCTTTCAAAGCATACAGTAATGTAGCTCTTAAACTCTTCTACGAAATCGAGCCTTCTTATCATTAATTTTACAGCCAGATCAAGCAATTCAGTATTCCACACGCCTACAAGGTCTTTCAACTCCTTGTATGAATATCTTTTTGTAATAAGATTATCCCTGAGCAAAGAATTCTTCTGTTTGATGATCTTGGAATACTTTCTCAGGTCATTCAGATATACCCTGCTGATCTGCGAAATGAGCAGGTCAAAATTTCGCCTTCTATCCTGCTGAAGTCCCATTGTAAGCTTCAGGTCATATGGTGAAAGTACCACCAGCGGAAACCTGCCCAGAAAATCATTTGAGCGGGTAACTTTATCGTTATCACAAATCAGCTGTTTTGCGTTTTCTTCTTCGTGATACAGGAACTTAACGGTACTTTTGCTATCCATCCGGTTTCTAAAACTCCCGGTAATTTCAAAAGCATTTTCACCGTACTTAACACAATCAGCTTCAGAGTTCATAAGGAAGCTTTTGGTGTAGCAAAGCATCGAAACAGCCTCTAATATGTTTGTTTTGCCGTTACCGTTTTCGCCATAAATAAAATTCAGTTTTGGGCTGAATGAGAAAGAACAATTGTGATAATTTTTGAAATTTACTAAAAGCAGGTCCTCTAATATCATTACCGGTTACACCCTATCAGATATTTCTAACAGGCATAACAAGCATCATCAGGTCTTCATTTTCACG
>CAZQYL010000054.1:0-11604 GCA_964597425.1 uncultured Ignavibacteriales bacterium
TGCTGGCTGATGAATGCAGGACTTCAGAATTCCACTGGTGGTTTAAGGAGAAAATTGAGGAGTTATAACAATTAACTAAATAACGAGTTTTAAAAATGTTTTTTGAAAAAATATAAAGATTCATCAAGTAAAGCCATGTAGTATAGCTTATATAAAAATTTATTGAAACAATTCTTAAAACTCTTCTTCTTCAAAATCATCATCCAATTCATCGATATCCGCAATAGGGTCGTCTTCAAGAGCTTTTTCCAGCTCGGCAATATCCACTTCTTCTTTATATGCTTCATCTTCATGGTTCTCGGGTTTATCAAGCAGTTCGGGACTGCAAACAGGACACTCGCTGCAATCTACGTAATCAGGGATATTTCCTTCGAAATACTTAGCATTTGCGCCTTCAAATTCATGCACTGCTCCGCATGCACACTCAGTTTTAATTTTTGCCATCTGTAAAAATACTAATTTGTGTTAAAAAAATAAATGAAGAGTTGAGTACTGTGTGTTATTGTTGCGTTTAGCATTCGTTAATCGGTTTTGAACAATATATATCAAAAAAGGAGGCTCGCCTCCTTTTTATTAAGAAAATGTTTCATTAATGTTTTACTTCCAGTTCCTTATCTTCACATCACCATATGGATAGTCAACTTTGAAATCCAGGTAACTCTGGTTAAGGTTCACATTTTCCATTGTGAGCCTGAAATATTCATTCTGCTTGGGTCTGCGTATTTCAACTTTCCGGGCGTAAGTGCTTGTGCCGGAATAAGAAAAATTCGAGAACTCAAACGATATTAGTGTTTGACCGGTTTTGCTGTAATAAGCATACTTATATACAAAGTAGTTATCCTTATCTACCCAGTATTTCCGTGTAATAGTCCCGCGCTTTAGTGAAAGTACATACTGATTCCCTTCTTCAGTCATTGCCAGCTCATCTTTTTTCCCTTTGGAGATCCTTACTGTACCTGAAAATGAGTTCAGCATGTCATCAAACGTGCAGCGTATTTTTGTGAGTGTGCCTATGTTAAGTATTGTAGTGGAGCCCGTTGTGACAACATCGTTCAGGTCATCAAAAAAAGTGAAGCGGTCGCGGTTGAAGTGGGCGACTGCTGCATCAATTCCAAGCGGACCTTCTATTTTAAACCACAGGTCATCTTTTTTCTTCACATGAATTTCAATATCGCCTGTTTCATCAATTTTTGGTGTTTTAATTTTTATCTCACCGCTGGAGATGATGTTATTAATTTCGGATGATCTTGAATTTACTTCCTTCACAATGCGTGATACTTCAAGTTTAACCGGGTCAGTTTCCACATTTTGGGTTGAATCTTCGGTAATAATAGTATTTTCTTCGGGTGTTAAAGTTGAATCCTGGTTTTCCTGTGCTCTGCTTTCAACGGCAATTATCAGCAATAAAACTGCGAGAGTGTAAAAAAGTTTTTCCATAGGTATTTTTCTATATAACTAATGATAATTAATTGTTAAATTAGCTAATATTTTGCAGGAATTCATCACTTTAATCGAGTAGATTCCTGCGAAATTTTAACGGAATTAACACTGAAACACAAATTATTACTGAAAGGCTGAAGTTTTTGATGAAAACCACTAAATCCAGGATCGAAAAGGACTCACTTGGAGAAATTGAAATTCCCTACAATGCATACTACGGCGTACAGACTCAAAGAGCGGTTCATAATTTTCCTGTCAGCGGATGGAAGGCGCACCCCGTTATGGTTGATGCGTATGTATATATCAAAAAAGCAGCCGCAATAACAAATGCTGAGCTTGGCTTACTTAACAAAAAAATAGCAGGCGCAATTGTAAAGGCTGCCGATGAAGTATTAAGCGGCAAACACAGAGAGCACTTTGTTGTTGATGTTTACCAGGCAGGTGCCGGTACATCACATAATATGAACAGCAATGAAGTACTTGCAAACCGCGGCATAGAAATTTTAGGCGGCAAGCGCGGCGATTACAAAATAATCAACCCTAACGACCATGTTAACATGGCGCAGTCAACAAATGATACTTTCCCAACCGCAATGAGACTTGCATCACTTATTATGGCGCAAAGACTCATGCCGGTAATAAAACATTTCCAGAGGACACTTGAAAAGAAAGCTAAACAGTTTTCCAAAGTAATAAAATCAGGCAGAACTCACTTGCAGGATGCAGCGCCTATTACTTTGGGGCAGGAATTTGAAGGGTACGCTGAAATAGTTGCACGGCATTATGACCTGATACTCGCTTCACAGAAACATCTTGCAGATCTCGGTATTGGCGGTACGGCAGTTGGTACCGGATTAAACACCCATTCAAAGTACCGCAACCTGATGGCTAAGAATCTATCAAAGGTTTCAGGGTTAAAACTCAGACCCACAAAGAATTATTTTGAATCCATGCAAAGTATGATGCCGTTCATGGAGCTATCAAGCGCGATAAACAATTTCGCAATTGATATGACAAAGATAACCAACGATCTCCGTTTGCTGGCATCGGGACCCACAACAGGCTTCGCCGAAATTATCATGCCGGCAGTTCAGCCCGGTTCATCAATTATGCCGGGCAAGGTAAACCCTTCAATGGCTGAAATGATGAACCAGGTATTGTACCAGGTGATGGGTAACAATCATACTGTTATGATGTGCTCACAAGCGGGTCAGCTGGAGCTTAACGTAATGATGCCTGTAATGATCTTCAATATTGTATGGATGATAGAGATACTTAAAAATGCCCTGAAGGCATTTGATGATAAGTGCGTAGCCGGATTAATTGCCGATGAAAAGAAATGCCGTGATTATGCGGAAAAATCGATAAGTATTGTTACCGCGCTGAATCCTATAATAGGTTATGCAAGAGCCGCGGAAATAGCTAAGGAATCTGTGAAGACACACCGTTCTATTATGGATGTGATAAGATCGAAGAACATTATGCCCGAAAAAGAGCTGAACAAAGTGCTTGATCTGATGAAGTTGACTAAACCGGGATTGTAGAGCAGAACCTCACCCACATCCTGAGAGGAGAGGGGAGAGTGCAGGAATGAATATTGATAATTGAATGAACCCAACACGCGCTGAAATAGATTTTGCGAAGCTTGCATTCAACGTTGAGCAGATAAGGCGCCATATTCACGGCGAGTATCCTAAACGGAAGATAAAGATATGCGGTGTTGTGAAGGCTAACGCTTACGGTCACGGCATCGAAGAAGTGAGCAAAAAACTGGTCGATCTTGGAATTGATTTTCTTGGTGTAGCAAATTATGATGAAGCTATTCGTTTAAGGAAACTTATTCCTAACACACCTATACTTGTTTTTGGAACGCTGATACACTCAAAGCTTGAACCGGCAAAATATGTTTCTATTCTGCACAAGCATAACTTAACGGCAACAGTAGCATCATATGATACGGCTAAGTTCCTTAACGATTACAGCAGGAAATTTAAAAGTAAGTTCAAGATACACATTAAGGTTGATACAGGCATGCGCCGTATTGGGCTTGATTACAAAGGCGCTTATAAAACCATTTTGCAGATAGCCGCACTGAAGAATATTGAGCTTGAAGGAATATTTACACATTTTGCCGCATCTGAAGAAAAGAATAAGACGTTTTCAAAATTGCAGCTTAAAAGATTTAATAAACTGCTTGCTGATCTTAAAAAAGCCGGGATTGAATTCCCGATAGTTCATTCAGCAAACAGCGGAGCGGTACTGGACCTGAAGGGATCATATTTTAATATGGTAAGACCCGGTCTTCTGCTTTACGGCTACTATCCCGGCAATGGTGTCCGCAATAAGATTAAGCTTAAACCTATAATGAACCTGAAATCGAAGGTAACGTTCATTAAAAAGATAGAAGCCCGCGAAAGCGTATCATACGGAAGGAAGTATTTCGCTAAGCATAATGAGTTCATCGGGTCAATCCCCATAGGTTACGGTGACGGGTATCAAAGGCTGCTGACAAACAAAGCGAAGGTACTTATCAACAAAAAGCTTTATAAACAAATTGGCGCAGTTACTATGGACTGGATAATGGCCAGCCTTGGAAAAAGATATAATATCAAAATTGGCGATGATGTGCTGCTGATGGGCGAAGAGAACGGCAATTACCTTGGAGCTGATAAGCTTGGCAAGCTTTGCGGAAAAATACCGTATGAGATGATATGTGCGGTTGCCGATAGGGTTGAAAGAGTGTATCTAAACGGTTAAATAATGACATTCAAAAAAGACTACATAAATTACCTGCTGTATACAGTTGTTAATTCACCCGGCAGTGAGTTCAGGGAAAATTACAGGCTGAACAAACTTGTTGACAGCATTATTGCAATTGATGATGTTATGAAGGTAACGTATATAATAGGTAAAACTGCGGGACTTGAACTGCTTTTCAAATACCTGCTGTATATTTCTGATAAGATAGATAAATCACAGGTAACCATTTTTAACCTGAAGGATAATTTTGAGTATGATAAAATAAATATCGCGAAGATATGCGCGAAGATAAATCTTTATAAAAGCGAAAATGTTCAGGAAGCGATAAAAGAAATAACAGATGAAAAATCCACAGAACTTAATGAGCAGAAAGAATTAGTTTCGGATGGCATAAAAGACTCCATTAAAATAGATACCTCAGATAAGGATAATATTGTAAACCTTACAGAAATAGAAGAAATGGAAACACTTGAAAGTGATGAAGAGTCCGGTGATACAGGCTTAACGCTGATAGAGAACGCAGAAACATATACCGGCGAAGCTGAAGTTTTTGAGCTGGAGAGCATAAGTGAATCTGTGGAAAATTCCGATAAAGAAGAAACGGTCATTTCAAAAGATAAAGAAGAGGACATTGTTTCGGATCCTGATGAAATTACAGATGAAACATTATCCGCCGAAATTGAAGATACCGGAATTTCATCTGAAGAGATTGAAGAGACCGAAATTATTATAGCTGATTTGGATCCAGAGAGCGATGAGACTGAGCTCACTGAAATAACAGAAGAAGAACTGCCCGAACTTGAAATTGAGGTTCATAAGCCGCTCGGTACTTCGCAGGAAGATGACCATGTAAAAGAAGAAGCTATTACTAATGAAGCTTATTATACCTTTGAAACCAGATTTTTTGAAGAAGTAAAGATACTCGAAAAGCTGCTTGCTACCGTGACCCGCGATTGCATGACCGATGACGGCAAGTTAAGCGAAAAATGCCTGCAATGCCTGACTGAAATAATGGGTATAACAAGCGAGCTTTCTAACCTTTCAAGGCAGCTCTCATTTGATCTTATTGCCGATATTTTCCTTACCATGAATATTTACTTCACAAGATCTATCAGTCAGTCTGAGCTGCTTACTGATGAACGGATCAAACTGCTTGATTCATCCCTGGCACTGGTTAACAGTCTTATAAAGGGTGAAGATTACCTGAACTATGATACGATTGTAGATAAAATAGAGAAACTGAAATCTGATATTAGCGGTGAGCGCGAAAAGGAAATCAAACCAGAGCCTGAGAGTGAAACTAAAACTGATGAGGAAGAGATAATACCCTCAGGCGAAAGGCTGCCGGATCAGAGAATAGAAGAATTGAGATCGTCCGGACAGCAGATGTCTGAAGAAGTATACAGGCCGGCAGCTGAAAAGCCTGCATTAAAGAAATCACAGATGGAATCAGCGCTTTTCAGGCTGAAATACCTGATAAAGGAATTTGAGAAGAGCTTTGTAAGTATTGGTAATTTAAAAGGTGAGTACAGCAAAATTGAATCGCTTGAAAAAATAAGCGAGCTTAACAATGCGCTAAGGCTTATAGCTAAAATTGCTGCCGCAATAAAAAACAACGATGTATTGAAACTTGCCGAAGTGACTTACGTGTTCTTAAAATATGTTAAAGATTACCGCATGGATATGCAGGAGCCTGAGGTAAAACAAATAATAAAATATATAATATTTACTTTCAAAATGCTGCTGACTGACCGCAGACCGGAAGATTTTAATGTGCTTGTCCAGCATTTAAATAACCCTGTGAAGATATTCGCGGATTCTTAAAATATAACTTATTGATAATATGAAATCATACGCAATTGTAATGGCTGGCGGGGTTGGAGCGAGATTCTGGCCGTATGGCACATCAAAACTGCCCAAGCAGTTTTTGCCCATAGCAAACTCAACCGATACGATGCTTCAGCTTACTATTAAAAGGCTGAAAGATATTGTACCTATGGATCAGATATTCATTATCACCAACAAACAGTATATTGATCTTGTAAAAAAACAGCTGCCACGGATACCCAAGGAAAATATTATCGGCGAGCCGGTCGGCAGAAATACAGCTCCCTGCATAGGACTTGCTTCAATCATACTTAAACAATACGACGAAAAAGCCAAAATGTTCGTTGTACCCGCAGATCATTTGATTGAAAATGTTGATGAATTCACAAAAGTTGTTAATACAGGGCTGAAGTTTGTAGAGGAAAAAGATGCTATCGTGACACTAGGAATTGTACCTTCACACCCTGAAACAGGCTATGGCTATATTCAGTTCATAGAAGACGCTTTTTATAAGGCTGAAAAAAGTGAAGTAAATATTTACAGGGTAAAAACGTTCGCAGAAAAACCATCAATTGAGACGGCAAAGATATTCCTTGAGTCAGGTGACTTTTTATGGAACAGCGGTATGTTCATTTTCCGCGCTGATACAATGCTCAAACAAATGAGCGAACTTTTGCCGGATCTTTATCATGCGATGCAGAAAATTGAAAAAGCCATCCATACCCAGAAATACCAGCAGGTACTTGAGCAGGTCTTTGCGGAGATAAAGGGCATTTCAATTGATTACGGCATTATGGAAAAAGCGAAGAATGTTTTTGTTATTAAGGCCGACCTGAAATGGAGTGACCTTGGAAGCTGGGATGAAGTATACAGGCTTAAGAATAAAGATAAAAATAATAATGCCATCATTGGCGATAGCTTTATAAAAGATTCCCATAATAATCTTATAATGTCTCCAAAAGGATTTGTGGGCGTTATCGGGGCAGATGACCTGATAATAATAGATACAAAAGACGGACTGCTTATCTGCAAAAAAGACAGAACGCAGGAAGTTAAGGAAATAGTTGACTACTTAAAAAGAAAGGGACTCAGCGATTACATATGATAAACAAAATATCGCATCTTGGGATAGCAGTAAAGGACCTTAAAACAGCATCAGAAACATACAGAAAACTTTTACAATCAGAGCCTTCGGAACCGGAATTTGTGGCAGAGCAGAAAGTTAATGTTGTAAAGTTCACAATTGGTGAATCTACAATAGAGCTTTTGGAAGGAACATCACCGGACTCACCAATATCTAAATTCATTGAAAAACGCGGCGAAGGGATTCACCATATTGCATATGAATCAGATGACGTAAAAAGTGACCTGAAGCGTTTAGGTGATGAAGGATTTGAGCTGATAAATAAAGAGCCAAGAGTAGGTTCAGATAACATGCTTATAGCTTTTGTTAATCCAAAATCCATAGGCGGCGTTTTAACAGAAGTCTGCCAGCACTAACACAGAATAATTTATAATTGCGGGAGATAAGAAAAATACTTTTTCTGGCTGAAGGCCAGATGGGAGATTCTATTGTATTAACTCCCGCGCTTAAATCGGCAAAGGAATCTTTGCCGGGTGTTAACATTACCATCCTGCTTTTTCACCGCAGGAAATATATCAATAATAGTTCAACAGGCAACCCTTATATAGAACTCACAAATTACAGCGGAACAGCGGAAATTTTTAAGGATAACCCGAATGCTGATACAGTGCTCGAGCTTGACCGCAGGGCAATGCGCAGCCTTAAAGGGTTTGCCAGGCTTAAGGCGGAGTGGAACTGCATAAAATACTTAAGGAAGCAAAAATATGATGCGGTCATTTCAACCTTTCCGCAGAACAGGTTTGTGATATGGTCTTTCTTTGCGGGTATAAAAAAACGCATTGGCGAAAAAGGCCAGCAGTTTGAATTCCTGTTAACAGATAAACCTGCGATAAAACGAAGTGATTCCGGTGTGCTTAACTATTTCTGTGACCTGCTGAAGCCTCTTGGTGTTACTACAAAAAGTAAAGATACTTATTATCATATTCCCGATGAAGATATTGTTAATGCGGAAAAAATTCTGCATCAACTAAACATTAACAGGGATAAAAAGCTTCTTATCATTCACCCGGGTGCAAGCGATAAAGACAGGCAGCTTCCGCCCGTTATGATGGCTGATTTGGTTAATTTGCTGAAAGCAAAAAACGAACTACAGATCCTTTTTGCGTATAGTGAGTATGATGAGGAGTATATGATTTCATTGCAGGAAATATATAAGGATAAATTGTCCGTAGTAAAAACTGATACAATATCCGGACTTGCTGGCATTCTGAAAACAGCTGATGCAGCGCTTGTTCATAATTCAGGACCAAGGCATCTTGCCGCTGCAATTGGCGTAAAAACTATCGGACTCCTTGAAAAATACGATGACATAATGTGGAAAATTTATGAAAATGATAATTTTCACGGGATTGTTCAGTCAAAGAAAATCTGTTCTTTGTGCAGCAACGGCAAATGCGGTGGTTTTATACCAGATAATGCAAAATTCGGTGCTAATTGCATGCATGATATAGACATAAATGAAATTTATTCATCAATAGTAAGAATCATCAATAATCCTTAAATTTGCCGTATGATAAAGTATATAATTCAGTACCTCACTTTAATTCTATTTATAACAAATATGGCAGAATCACAGGAAAAAACCCAGATGCAGAAACTTTTATGGATAGTTGACAGCTGGGTCTCGCCCGAGGGCAGCGATAGCAGAAGTTACGAAGAGTGGAAAGTAACAAATGACAATTTGTATGAAGGTTCTTCAAAAACGATCAAGAACGGTGAAGTAACATTCAGCGAAATACTTAAAATTGAATATACCCCTGACGGGATATATTATGTAGCCGATGTTCCGCATAATCCCGCACCCGTAAAATTTCTGCTTACAGGTGTAAGTGATACAAGCGCCGTATTTGAAAATCCCGAACACAATTTCCCTAAAAAGATAACATATCTTCTTGAAGATGGTAACCTTCACGCATTTATAGAGGGACCCGGCAAAGACGGTAACACAAAAAAGATCGATTTCTATTTTAACAAATTGAGGTAGGTAAAAATATTTAATGCTCGATAAACACTCCATAGAAGTACTTACTGAAAAGATAATTGAATACCTGCCGAAGCTTGCGCTGGCTTTAATAACACTTGTTGTAGGACTTTACCTCATAAAGCTGTTCATCAAGTTCCTTGGCAGGGTAATGGAATCAAGGAAAGTTGATGAATCTCTCCGCCCGTTCTTCAGGACGCTGGCATCAATCCTGCTGAAAGTTCTGCTGCTTATAAGCGTTATGGGAATGATTGGCATAGAAATGACATCATTCATTGCGCTGCTTGGAGCGGTGGGTATATCGCTTGGCATGGCGCTCTCGGGTTCATTGCAGCATTTTGCTGGCGGGGTGCTTCTGCTGATATATAAGCCCTTCAGCAAGGGCGATTTCATCGAAGCGCAGGGACATAAAGGGACAGTTAAGGAGCTTAGAATATTCAATACTGTAATGAATACGCTTGATAATAAAGTTGTTTTCATTCCCAACGGACCGCTTTCAACCGGCACTATAGTTAACTACACGCGGGAGCCTTTAAGAAGGATCGACTCGGTATTTTCTATCAGCTATACTGATGATATTGAAAAAGCAAAAGGGATCATTCAGAATGTAATTGATTCTAATCCAAAGATCCTTAAAGAGCCGGAAGTAGTTATTGGTGTTAAACAGCTTTCAGCAAGCTCAGTTGATATTGAATCCAGGGTATGGGTGAATACAGATGACATTGTTGAGCTGGGATTTTACATGAACGAAGCCGTGAAAAATCAATTTGATAAAAATGGAATAACAATTCCTTTTCCGCAGATGGATGTTAATCTTAAAAAATAACAATGGATACCCATACCCATAAATTAAATTATATACCTTTCTATTTTTTCGTGCTGCTCATTATAAGTGTTCCTCTTGCTATTACAATGTACTTCGAAAATCCGGTTGATCTTGTAAAAATGAGCGCGTTTATCATAACGGGCTCCTTTTTTGTAATGTTCACTATGGTTATTCAGGCAGAAAGCAGGCTGATTGGAGGCAAGGGTACTTTTTTCAGTTTAAACAAGTCTCTGGATGTACCTGTACTTATTTTTTTACTTGCGGCAATTCTTTCAACCATATTTTCCATAAATCCCAAAGTCAGTGCTTTAGGGCAATATCAAAGGCAGATAGGTTTAATTACTTTTGTTTATTTGGCGGTTATCTACTTTGTATCATCAGGTTTGCTGCAGGATAAAAAGCGATTTGGAGTGTTGTTTATGACGGTAGAAATTATCGCCGTAATTGTTTCATTATATTCATTTTTGCAGCTGGCAGGTATTGACCCGTTGTGGATACAACAAGCCGGGCTTGATAGGCCGGTATCTACTTTCGGAAATGCAGTTTTCCTTGGTGGTTTTCTTACTTTAATTTTCCCTTTTTCGGCACTTAACATTTCCGGAAAGAAAAATAGCGCGCTGAAAATACTTTTTCCTTTGGTCATCATAGCGGGAATCATTCTTTCCGGCACACGCTCGGCTTATCTTGCATTGGCAGCGGAAATAGCCGTGTTAATTGTTATATACCTGCTTATGAAAAAGAAAAGCAGCCTTTTTAGTGAATCTCAATTTCCCGGGGGAAAGAGTTTCAAAAACATATTCTTCATTGCAGGCGGTGTTTTGCTGGCTTTGGTTCTTTATGTATTCATTTTACCGGATAGTTTTCTATCGCGCAGATTGCTGAGCCTTTTCAGTTCATCAAATAATCCAAGGCTTGTGTTGTGGCAGGATTCATTCGGGATATTCCTCAAATATCCGCTGACCGGAACAGGTATCGCGATGTTTTCATTTGCTTTCGAAGAATTTTATTCAAACAGGCTGAGACTCCTTGAAAGAACGGGATACTTTGATCACCCTCATAACAATTATTTGTATATGCTTTATTCAATGGGCCTGGTTGGCTTGTTTGCATACTTAAGTATTTTAGTACAGGCAATAAGGCGTTGTTTGGCAAATATTTTCAGGAAGGATCACGATACCGAAAGAATAGTTTTTTTAGCATTTGCGGCATTTATAACCGGGTATTGCGTTTACGGACTTACAAATTTTGATGATATTTCGATCCTCCTGTATTTTTTTGTTTTCCTTTCTGCTTTAAAAGCTGCAGATGGCGAAAAAACAAAGGAATTTTCTGTAAATCCTAAAGTGATAAGCCTGATAGCAATACCGGTTATCCTTGTGTGTTCATTGAATGTTTACAGCAGCATTAATGACCTGAAGGCCGATAGGTTCTTTAAGCTTGGCAACAACCTGATCAACCAGGGCAAATTTGCCGAAGCTCTATATAATATGAATACGGCAATAGCCATGAATGACTATTATACCGATTATAAATACGCGCTTGCTTATACTGTTTACAGGCAGGTTTTTTCGAGTGAGACTATGCCGAAGGAGACGAAAATGAACCTGTTAAACCAGGCAGCCAGAC
>CAZQYL010000055.1:0-11530 GCA_964597425.1 uncultured Ignavibacteriales bacterium
TTATTTGAAACATAAATATACGCATCGCAATTTGCTTTGCCTGCATCAGCGTTAACCGCCGAAATACCTATATATAAAACTGAGATAACTGCGATAATTGAAAATAATTTTAATGTGTTTTTCATTTTGTATAGCCCTTTCACTTCACAAATTTAAGCAACAATAAATCAATTTAAAATCATAATCCAAGGGATTTTTAGAGTATTCCCGAAACCGATGAATCGGTTGCGCCAGAGTATCCAGTATTAGTCGTAGGTCGCTTGTAAAGTAATGCTTTATAACCACTTCAGTGGTTTAGTAATGATAGATAGATATTAGTTGGTTGAAAAGAGAGTTATAATCACTGTACACCCAGCAGATTCAACCCGCGGTATGTAACAAAAGCCAGCACATAAGCCATAACTGTATAGATTCCTATCTGCAATAAAGGTATTTTCCATGAGCCTGTTTCCTTGCGTGCTACTGCGACTGTTGATAGGCATTGCATTGCGAACATAAAATAGATTATCAATGCTATCGTAGAAGCTGTCGTGAACAGCGGCTTAGTGCCATCGGGTGAGCGTGCTTCTTTCATTGAAGATAGTATTGATTGCTGGAAATTGTCTTCATTATCTTCGCTTTCGGTAATGTTGAATGTAATAGCCATAGCGCTCACAAATATTTCCCGGGCAGCGAATGCGGAAATTAGTGAAACTCCAATGCGCCAATCCCACCCAAGCGGCTTTAATACAGGTTCAAAAACATTTTTACCAACCATTGAGGCATAAGATGTATTCAATCTTTCTGATTCGATAACCCGCGAGATCTGTTCATCGGTCATACCTGCCGTTTTTTCAGGGGGAATAACGGGATCAACATTAGGGAAATACGTCAAAGCCCACAGCAGAAGTGAAAACAATATGATGATCGGTCCTGCCTGTTTAACATACACCAAAGCTTTATAATATGTATTCTTAAAGATATGCCTGAATACGGGAACGCGGTAGGGGGGAAGCTCCAGCATAAAAGTTGATTTCTCTTCAGTCTTTTTAAACTTGCTTATAATACCTGCTGTTACTGCACCCGATATTAAGCTGAACAGATACAATGCGCCTAATCCTAAACCTGCTATCCAGGGTTTATCTGGCGGTACAACGAATGCCAGAAGCATTGCGTAAACCGGCAGCCTAGCGCTGCAGCTCATAAGCGGTATAACCATAATTGTCAGGAAGCGCTCGCGCCTGTTTGAAATTGTGCGCGCCGCCATCATTGCAGGGATTGCACAGGCGTAGCCTGAGAGCATAGGTATAAATGACCTGCCATTGAGCCCGAATTTACTTAGGGGTTTATCAATTAACATTGCCGCCCTTGCAAGATAGCCGGTATCTTCAAGGAGCCCGAGCAGTATAAACAATATCACAATCTGCGGAACAAATATCATTACTGAACCGAAGCCGTTTATGATACCGTTTGTAATAAGGCTGTTGTACCATGTATCAGCCGGCAGTGAATCAGAAACCAGCGCGGATAGATTACTGAAACCGGCATCGATAAGATCCATCATCGGCTGTGCTATCCAGAAAATTGATGTAAAGATAACACCCATAGAGATAATAAAAATTATTATTCCCCAAAGCGGATGCAGAAAAACTTTATCAAGTTTAATAGAATTTTTATCTGGTGTTCTGGAGAGGGAATGGAAGCTTTTTTTATTAATCTCATCAAGATCAGGTTTGCTGTTTTTATGCACAATTACTTTACGCTCGGTTGCCTCTGTGTAATCATATAACCGGGCTACATCTTCAATTGTGGGTATTGCAGGTTTATGGATGGATGATTTAAAATCACGTGAATCATCTGAAAAATAAAGTTCCTGTGAATATTTTATGAGCTCATCAATGCCAAGTTTTGTTGTGCTGTTTATCTTTATAACAGGTGTTTTAAGTATCCCTGAAAGTTCCGAGGTATTCACTGCAAGCTCTTTTTTATCAAGCAGGTCATTCATAGTTAAGGCAACAATTGCTTTAAAGCCTGCATCAATAACCTGTTTAACAAGGAAAAGCTGTCTTGAAAGCTGCGTAGCATCACAGCTTACAATAACTACGTCAGGCATCCCGAATTTAGGATGCTTGAATATCCCGTCAATGGTAACATCTTCATCGGGTGAGCTTGGATTGAGGCTGATTATGCCCGGGGAGTCCATAACATATGCGGGGAAATGATACTTATTTATAAGTTTACCAATTGAGTACTCAACGGTAGCCCCGGGGTAATTTGAAGTTTTGAAATTTGAGCCTGTAAGTGTATTGAATAAAGTTGTTTTGCCTGAATTGGGCATTCCAACCAAAGCTATTACAGGTAAATTATTTTCTTTTTGGATATTTTTAAGGGTACCGGTGTGGCAGTCTTTTTCTTTAACGTTTAAAGCCATCTATCAGTTAATTTTTATACATTCCGCTTCGCTTTTCCTTAAAGCTATTATTGTACCGCGCACAGAAACCGCAACGGGATCTTTAAAAGGTGACTTTGCCATAACAGTTACTTCCTGTCCCGGAGTAAAACCCAGTTCCATAAGCCTTAAACAGTGGCAGTGCACATCAAGGCAGTCATCACCTACTGATGTGATAAGAGCTGTATCGCCGATCTTCATATCGGCAACCGACTTAATGTTTTCAGAAATTTCAGGTTGTGTCAAAATTATCTATTTCCGTAATTAAATAAGACTAAATATGTCCAATATTTGTCAAATATTCAATGCAAATAACATGCAATATACTGAAAAAATCCCACAAAATTAATAAAAACCCCGGCTTTAGACCGGGGTTTACAGAATATGAATCAAATTACAATTACTTAATCAACCTTAGAGACAAGGTTTCATAAATAACTTCGTCATTTAATCAATATCATTTTCTTTGAATCAACGAAATCGCCTGCCTCTATTCTGTAATAGTAAATACCGCTTGGAAGCCTTGAAGCGTCAAATTCATAACTGTAATAGCCTTCGGTTCTTATTTCGTTGTTTATCAATACTGCAGTCTCTCTGCCAAGTGCGTCATAGATCTTTAAAGTTACAGCAGATTTCTTAGGCAGGGCGAAGCTTAAAATGGTGACCGGGTTAAACGGATTCGGGAAATTCTGTGATAACCCGAATTCAACCGGTGTACCGTTTTGATTTGGCTGGATACCTATAGAAGCGGTAATAGTGAAGTTAGTATTTGACATATCAAAGAAGATATTATCAATTGCTTCTACTTTCATTCTTGCAGTAGTATTTTCAATAGCAGGAAATGTTACAACTTCTGAACCGTCATTAGGAGTATTAGCCGCTAAAACAGTCGGGAAGGTTAAGCCTCCATCGGTTGAAAGTGTGATCTTAACGTTTGAGCAGCTTACAGGTGCTGCATTTGTATTCGCAACATCCCATGTAACGCTTTGGTTGCCCCCAATGGTTACATTTGTATTGGGGTAAGTTACCAGGAACGGACCTGCTGATGCGGTAGTGAAGAAAACAATTTCCTCCGAAGAAATTCCGCCGCCGCCTGCACGGTTATCTCTTACTGTTAATCTGAATTTCATCATTCTTTCATATGAAGGAAGTAACTCACCGAGCACCTGAACGTTATTGATTATATCAGAGATCTTCGGGAAAGTCCTTGTGCCGTTATTCACCGGTATGAACGGTCTGAATAGCGGTGCGTTACCCGAAGGTGAATTCGGGGGACCCTGCGGACCTATATTTGTCTGTTCCCATGAATATGTCAGCGGGTCATTATCCGGATCAGTAGCCGAACCCGTTAATACAAATGGTGTTGATTTTGGAATTGTCCATCCGGCTGTTGGCATTGTTACTACGGGTGCATTATTGCCTGTATTTGTTGTCACAGGGCAAGTGTTTCCGTTGCCAAACTGAGTGAAAGGAAGCATTTCTACAAACAGGTTACCACCATGTAGATAGGGGATACTGTTGTTTGCAAGGCTGGGAGAGCATACACCTGCATAGCCCATGATTGTAACACCGCTGCCGGGTTCCCATGCTGTAACAGGGTTGGCATTGCAGTTCAGGTTGTTCTGTGTATGGTTTCCGCTGAACTGGTGACCCATTTCATGTGCAACATAATCAATTGCCCAGGGGTCGCCAAATGGTGATGTTGAACCTGTTGCTCCTCTGCCTTTATTACCAGTAACGCATACTACTGATAGTCCCGCAATACCGCCAAAACCGCCGGTACTGAATACATGCCCGATATCATAATTAGCATTGCCAATTACATTATCCAGGTTATTCTGGTTTTCTGAAAGCATTGCGCTTCCGTTGTTGTTTGTATACGGATCAGAGCCTCCGTTGGTATAAATAATATCCATTTCGTTGGCAATCAGTACAAGTCTTACTGCCATATCAGTTTCGTAAACACCGGTTATCCTGTTTACAGTTGTATTTATGTTGGCAAGAGTTGGTACCTGTCCGCCTAAAAGAGTTGTATATTCACCGGTTGCCGCTACTGCAAGTCTGTATGTTCTTAACTGCTCACCGGTCCTGCTGATAATATTGCTGTATTCCGGCGGATTTGAATCAGTTTCTGCGAGGCAAACAAAATTCTTTTCAATAGCCGGACGGAAGTCATCTCTATAGTAAGACATATAATACTCTGTTTCATTCATGCTGAACGGATCAATAAAAACACTTCCGTTATTCGATAAGACCATTGCGTGAAATCCGAGCGGAGTGAAATCAAAACGGATAACAGCATTCGGGTCATCAATTCCCTGTCCCAGGTATGTTTTTATTTCCGGGTACTGAGCAGCAAGCTCAGGTGCCATAACGGGCGATTCAACAAACCTGAATTTTGCCATGGTACCGTTTGGCATCGGGAGTGATATAATTGTGTTCGAGTTCTTCACTCTTACCGCTGATTCCATAGGCGCGGTCCTGAGCAGGTTCAAAAGTTCTGCCCTGTTGAGCTGAACAGTCCTGAAAGAAACAGGAGCAAGGTACATGGTACCCTTTACCGGGAAACTTCCCGGCTGAACATCCTGCCAGATATTGTTATTGGAAAAAACTGAAGTGCTGAGTGCTGTTAAAAGAAGAATAAACGAAAATAAAAATTTCATAAAAAATTAATTAAGTTTATAAAAATTGTAATAAATTGGATTTGATCAAAAAAAAATTAACGGAATAATCCTCATCATAAACCGGGCTTTTGATCAGAATAGATATGCAATATGATGTAAGATAACATTTATTAGCCTGTATTTCAATAGAAAGTTTTTAGTAAAAAGCTAACCATATACAGTTATTAAGTGAATAACAGTAAGATAAACAATACTGATTTTTTGGCAATATATAACAACTCAAAATCATATATTTGTAATATGAATCCCGTAGAAATAATAAAAAAGAAACGAAACGGCGAAGTTTTAACCGAAGAGGAAATTAACTACTTCATTTCTCATTATGTTAAGGGCAAGATACCTGATTACCAGAAATCAGCCCTTCTTATGACTATATATTTCAGAGGTTTAAACGATGCTGAAACCCTTGGCTTTGTAAAAGCCTTCATAAATTCAGGTGAAAGAGTTAATCTTTCACACATTGATAAACCAAAGATCGATAAACATTCGACCGGGGGAGTTGGTGATAAAACTTCCATTATACTCGCACCGCTGGTTGCATGTTTTGATGTTGTAGTGCCTATGATGTCAGGCAGGGGACTCGGTCACACAGGCGGCACACTTGATAAGCTGGAATCTATACCCGGTTTTAATGTTCATTTAACTATCCCAGAGTTTATTGCTAACCTTGAAAAGCTAAATGTTTCCATGATAGGGCAGACGGATACCCTGACCCCTGCGGATAAAAAAATATACGCGCTCAGGGATGTGACAGCGACCGTCGAAAACGTTGGACTCATTACTGCCAGCATTACAAGTAAAAAAATAGCCGAAGGCTCTGAAGGTATTGTATATGATGTGAAAGTAGGAAATGGCTCTACATTGCCGACATACGATAAATCAAAAGAGCTTGCATCAAAATTACTCAAAACTTCCCGCGATTTCGGGCAGAAGGCAATTGCAGTACTTACCGATATGAGCTCGCCTCTTGGTTATGCAATAGGCAACTGGGTTGAAATTAAGGAATGCATTGAAATAATGAACCCGAAACTTAAAAAGTCAAATCTTTCTGAGGACTTAATTTATGTTACGTTGTATTTAGCCGGCGCAATGCTTATGCTGTCAGGCAAGTGCAATTCAATTGAAGAGGGTATGAAGTTATCTGAAAAGAAGCTTGCAAGCGGTGAGTGTTTCGAAAAATTCATAGCCCTTGTTGAAATGCAGGGAGGTGATTCCGGCTTGATCAAATCACCTGAAAATTATCCGAAAGCAAAATTGAGCGATGCAGTTATTGCTGAATCAGATGGGTACATTGCTGAACTTGACGCACTGACCTTCGGTCTGGCGGCTGTAAATCTGGGATGCGGCAGAAAGACTGTTGAAGATAAAATTGATTATTCATCGGCAATTCTACTGAATAAAAAAATTGGTGATAAGCTTTCCGCTGGAGAAACGATATGCAGTATACTTGGAGAAACACGCCAGCAGGTTGAATCAACCAAAGCAATGCTTTTAAAAGGCATCAAAATTTCTAAAGATAAACCTGAAATAAAAGGACGCATTATTGAAGTCATTAATTAAGCTCACCTTTAAAACAGTATCCACAGTTGCAGTATTGGCATTACTGGCATATTTTGGCTGGAAGTATATCATTCCAAAGCTGGACCAGAAGAACTCTAAGGATAACAGGTCTTACCTTGTTAAGAAAGTATTTGATGGTGATACTTTCGAAATTGAAATTAACGGGAAAAGTGAAAAGGTAAGGATGCTTGGCATTGATACCCCTGAAAAGTGGTCCTCAGATAAATTTGACCGCGATTCCGAACGAACCGGTAAAGATAAAGAGACGATAAAAAAGCTTGGAACTTTATCCTCGGATTTCACTACAAGACTCATAGGCGGAAAGAAAGTAATGCTTGAGCCCGATGCCAAAGGTGACGATAAGGATAAATACGGCAGGCTGCTGAGATATGTATATCTTGAAGATGGCACATTTGTGAATCTTAAAATAGTTGAAGAAGGCTATGCCAACGCTTACAGGAAGTTCAATGTATCAAAACAAAGTGAGTTCATTGAAGCCGAAACCAAAGCCCGGGAAAAGAAAAAAGGACTTTGGGGTGATATAGACGGCTTAAAATACATGGATTTACGTGATAAATAAAACTTTCATATTTTATGATATTTCATTATTTTTACATTATAAATTCCTAAAGGGGAAAACACAATCAAGGAGATAATATGAATAAGGTTAAACTTTTCGCCGCTTTTGCTGTCTTATTTTTAGTGGTAGTATCCTGCTCCAAACTTCAGGATCTGACCGGAGGAGACAGGCTCTATTTCTGTGAAAAATACACAACAAAAGAAATAGGCGAAGGTACAAAATTTACTACCGGTACTTTGACGGTAATGTTGAAGCTTTCCAAACCTATCGGTGTCACATCTGTTGATGTGAATGTAACCGATGTCGCATCAGGAAAGGCGGTTGAAACGTTCCCGTTCACGGTGCAATCAAGCTGGGACTATATCCACTTTGATGATGTAGAATTCAAAGAGCCCGGCAAATACAAAGTAAGCTGTCTGAAGAAAGACGGCACTGTAATTGCATCAGGCGAAGTGGAAATTACAAGTAAATAAAGATTACTCTATATCCTCAAATACGGGCATAATTTTTATGCCCGTTTTTTATTTATTACAATACAATGAAAGCATTCAATAGATCTCTGTTGGTTTTAATGTTAATTTTACTCTTAAGCTCAAATGTTTTCTCTCAGCGAAGAGGCGGCAATAACCGGTTGCTTGATTTACTTGGGCAGACTGCCTATTCATATTTGCTGAGCGCAAACAGACCCGGTTACGGTGTGGATGCATTTACTATGGAAAAGGGGAAGACTTCTTTATCACTGGGTATTTCATACAGCGATGAAGTTATTGATGTTCCCGTTTCTCTGAGTTACGGTTTAACTGATAATTTGGAACTCTCAGCGGGCATCTCATCATATACTGAATCGTACAATTTTTCAGGCAGCAAAATAAGCGGTGTGGGCGATTCATACCTTGGCGTTAAGTATTCATTTCTTGAATCTGATTATTTTATATATGGCGTACAGGGAATAGTCAAGATCCCTACTGCAAGTTCAAGCAAGGAGCTTGGCACAGGCAAGGTTGATCTTCATCTTGGTGTCGCACAGGGATTTGTAAAAGGCAATTTCGGGTATGATCTTAGTTTTGAAGTGAACTTGCTGCAAAGAAGGGACTTTCCCAATACGAAAAAATACCCTGCGATAATTCAAAACCAGATCGATAGCGCCAAAAGCGGCTATGATTATACCTTTGAGCCTGAGTTTGTAATTTCAGGCGGACCTTCAGTTGATCTGACAAAAAAGATCTCAATGTATGCAGGTTATTCGTTTTCAAGAAACACAAGGCTTAGTTATAATTCGCACAGTCTTTACGGAGGCATTGGCTTTGTACTTTCCAAAGAGATCGGTATGTCACTTGGAGGATCATACGGGCTCGAAGAAGCCGGAACATGGGGAATATCAGGGGGGCTGAATTTTTTATTTTAGCACCACTCTGAATCAAGAGTATTATCAAAGGCTGAGGGGGCTGAATATTGCCTCTTCAGCCTTTGCTTTTTACCAACAATTATGGACCCGGATCCCAAAAGTTAGGATTATTCTTTATACAGAAAACAACGAATATGATTGTTATATTGCATTTTTATATTTAACCGATCAAAAAATTATGTCCATCCTGGCCGGGGAAAAGTTTGAACTCAAACTTTTGCCTTCAAATACTGTTGCACTGCATGAAGAATGCGAAGATAACCGCTCAGGCAGACTTATAGAGCGGTTTAATGATGAAAATGTGCTGTATAACCCGTTAATTGTTGCATATGTTAATGATAAATATATATTAATTGATGGTGCTAACAGGTTTGAAGCATTAAAACAAATTGGCTGCAAGGCAATACTGGCACAGCTGGTTGATTACAGCAGCAGCAGTGTAGTACTTAAATCATGGTACCATTTTGTTAGCTTTATGACCATCAAAGAGCTTGAGCTTTTCTGCATTGAAAGCGGTATGGCATTTAACATGCTGCTGAAAAAAAGGAAGCCCGAAAGCAATAATGAGCTGATAGTTCTTTCAACTGACGGGTGCGCCGCATCGATAATGTTAAGCAGTGACCTTGAAACGAGGCTTGCTTCACTATCATTACTGAACAGGTATTATGAGCGCAACTACACTTATACAAGGATTGACAGTGACACTGATATTGCCGATATAAGCTCTCTTTCGCCTGATGATGGGCTGCTCTTCGTTTTTCCGGATCTTGCGAAGGAAGATATTATTGCCATTTCAGGGCTCAGGCAGAAACTGCCTGCGGGAATATCCAGGCATCTGATACCCAACAGGGTTTTGCATATTAAGATACTTGTTGACGCGCTGAAGACCGATGAAAATATTGATAAGCGTAATATTGAGCTTAAAAAGTACATTCAGCATAAAATTGATTCCAAAAAAGTGAGGCTGTACAGGGAGCCGATACTTGTATTTGATGAATAGTTTTAACTTTGAACTTATAACAGTAATAGAATAATTTGATGTTCGAAAGATTTATTGCGGGAAGATACCTCCTTTCAAAAAGGAAAGTGCAGTTTATCACTGTAATCACTTTTATTTCCGTGATCGGGCTGACAGTTGGCGTTACTGCGCTTTTAGTTATGCTTTCTGTGTTTAACGGGTTCAATAAATTTCAGATAGATACACTTACCGGGTTTGACCCGCATCTAAGAGTTGAGGCTGATTCCGGCGGGACAATTACAGATTATAATTCTCTTATCAGCCGTATTTCAACTGAAACCAAAGTTACGGAAATAGCTCCCTTTACAATTAATAAAGGGGTTATATCCTCAAAGAAGAATAATATAGTTGCATTTGTTAAGGGTGTTGATGATAAAAAAATAACGGGACTCTCAGATGTAAAAGAAAAAACCACACTGGGCGATTTTGAATTCAGAGATAACGATGAGTATGGCGGAATAGTGCTTGGCAACAGCCTTGCAGCGAAGCTTGAAGCAAGAGTGCTTGATACAATTACTGTGATGAGTCCGGTTGGGATGGAAAAAGCACTGACCCAGATAGTAACCCCAAAAACACAAAAGTTCATTGTTCGGGGAATATTTGATGCCAACAACCGTGATTATGATAAACTGTATTCATTTATATCTGTCCCTAAATCACAAAGTTTGTATGACCTTAAGAATTCAGTAAACGGAGTTGAATTCAGAATTGAAGACATAGATAACTCTGAGAATGTAAAAGAAAAGCTGATGGGCTCACTTGGCAAGGGCTATAAGATAAATACATGGTACAATATGCACGAAGACCTGTATTCCGTAATGAAAGTAGAACGCTGGACGGCATTTATAGTGCTTTCGCTCATTATTGCTGTTGCATCATTCAGTATAGTAGGCTCGCTGACTATGACGGTAATAGAAAAAAAGCGTGATATCGGCATACTCAAAGCAATGGGCACAAAGAACTCCGGCATAATGAAGATATTTATGTTTGAAGGAATTCTGATAGGAATATACGGTACAATATTAGGCTCAATATTCGGATTGGCAATTTGTTTGGCGCAGATAAAATTCAAATTTTACCCGCTGGATGGAATGGTCTATTCAATTGATGCATTGCCGATAGATATACGATACACGGATTTTATTTATGTGGCAATATGCGCGTTATTGATATCAGTTGCGGCCTCGCTTTACCCGGCACTTCGTGCCGCACGGCAGGAGCCGATTAAGGCGATTCGCTGGGAATAAATTCTCTTTGTCATTCCTGCGTAAGCAGGAATCTTTATTGATTTTCTGTAAGGTGTCAGGCAAGCCATGACACCTACAGTTTCGAATTTTAACAGTTCATAACAAGCAGATTTAATAGAAATAATATTGGATACAGCAAGAAAAGTAATAATTAAAACTTCGGGTTTAACCAAGGAGTACCAGGTATCAAAGACCGAGAAGCTGAAGGTTTTGAAGGGGATTGATACTGAAATATTTGAAGGGGAAATTGTAACTATTGTCGGACCTTCGGGTGCGGGCAAAAGTACACTTTTGCATATTATGGGTACGCTTGATAAACCTTCCGAAGGCAATGTAATTTTTGACGGCGAAGACGTCTTCCGTTTAAGCAGCAATGATCTGGCAAGGTTCAGGAATACACGTATTGGTTTCGTGTTCCAGTTCCACCACCTGCTGCCGGAGTTCAGCGCCATTGAAAATGTCTGCCTTGCGGCAATGATCGCCGGCAAAACAATGAAGCAGGCAGAACCTAAGGCTAAGGAACTGCTTACTGAGGTAGGGCTTGGCAGCAGGCTTGAGCACAAGCCATCGGAGCTCTCAGGAGGAGAAGCGCAAAGAGTGGCTATCGC
>CAZQYL010000056.1:0-11508 GCA_964597425.1 uncultured Ignavibacteriales bacterium
ATAAGGGTGAGTATCTCGCAGTATCACTTGGGGCAGGATATTACAACCAGCAATCATTTGAAAGAAAGTATGATGGAGTGACATACGAAGCCGGAGTATACAGTTTCTTCGGAATGCTTGGGTTAAAATTCCAGTACAACCAAAAAGGTCTAAGCAGGTACAATGTTGGTTTATATATCAAATATTATTAATGCAAAATACAGCAGGCGGATGAAGAAAATAATTTATTCCATATGTATGGTTATCATGATGTTCACAGCAAGCTCCTGCAACCTTCTGCTTGTTGCCGTACGGAATGTGCCTACTTTTTTTGAAGCGCCGGAGAAAGTGAAGAATAAGATAACTCAACCGATAAGGAAAGATGTAAGGCTTTCAGCATTGTGGATTGGACACGCAACCGTTCTGCTGCAAATGGATGATAAGGTAATTATCACCGACCCGTTTTTGACTGAAACAGCGGGGGAGTTTGCCCGCAGGGTTGTAGAGCCCGGAATTGATGCAGAAAATATTCCGCCATGTGACCTTATTCTGATATCCCACTCACATTTTGATCACCTAAACCTGGCAAGCATAGAAATGCTTGCTGAAAAAAACAGCAATACTGCGCTGGTGTTTCCGACCGACCTGGAAAATTACATTCCGGATTACGACTTGAAGCTGTATAGAATGAAAAATGATAACGGTTATGAAAGTAAAATTATTGGTGAATCAAAAGTTATCAACGGAATTAAAGTAACCTCAGTTTTTGCGCAGCATTGGGGAGGCAGGTATGGTGTTGATGGTTACCTGTGGGGAGATAATGCATTCACCGGATATATTATTGAGTACAACGGAATGACCGTGTATTTTGCAGGTGATACGGGGTATGATTCACTTAAGTTTAAACAACTGGGGGAGATATTTAAAATTGATCTGGCGCTGATACCAATAGGTCCGTGTGCTGATTGCAAACAATGCGGAACATACAGCCATGTTTTTCCACCGGATGCGTACAGTATTTATCAGGATATAGGGGCTAAATGGATGATACCAATACATTATGGCACACTGCATTTTGCGCAGGCTGACCCGATGGAGCCGGTATTTGCATTCCGTGAAATAGTCAGGAGTAATAACGCCGAAGAAAGAATAAGTATAATGAAGATCGGTGAGCAGAAGATATTAATACAGAAGTAAAAAGCGAAAGTCCGCTACATTGGTCGCGGACTTCCAGGGGATAAAACGGGGGTAATTGAGAATTGTTTGTTTTGTATCTGCGTTATATTCTTTTCCAGTGACCGGGAACCCATACAAGTTTTCCGTATTTATTGTGTTTATAGTGGCCGGCTACCCAAACGTACTTTGGTCCGGGTTTGATCTTGCTGATAACTGTAACTGATGTGGTGTTAGCAAACAGATGGTTTGTGCCTGAAAAGCCGAAGAAGAGCAGAAATACTGCTGAAATTGTCAGTAATGATAATTTTAAATTTCTCATTTTGAATTCTCCTTTAGTTAATTTTACTTTATTAACTTCTATTGTATTTTAGACAAAGAGAGTTCGAAATGGTTTAATGGGATTATTAAAGATTAAAATATAAAGCAAAGGGTATTCGTTAGTTTTCGGCTTAAACAGCCGGTTTTACAAAATATTTTTTTAATTTTATGGAAAGATTAACGAGTATAAGAGTCAGTTGTATGTTCTGTCCGATAAGTTTTTCAGCTTCTTCAAGCTGAAGTACAATATTAAAAATATCACTTTCAGGGAAATTGTTATTCAATTTACCCAGTCTATCGGCGAGGTCATAGTTTGTCAGCAGTTCGGGAATGGCTTCACCAGCGGCCTTCACTCTCAATAAATCCCTGATCCAGATATTGAGAAAAAACAGGAATTGGCGGGTTTTTTCCCTGTCATTCTTTGCAGAAATATTTCTGCAGATCGAAACTACTGTTGCAGGATCATTTTTTAAAAGAGACACAAGATATTCAAGCGCAGTATTTCGCAATTCTTCTATTCCCATTTGCAGCAGATCAATAGCCCTGCTGTAGCTGCCAAAACAGAGTCTTGCAGCCAGGTTCACCTGCTTTTCGGTGTAACCGCCTTCTGTGAGCAATTTATCAGCGATATCTTTTTCGCGCAAAGCTTCAAAATGAATCCTCTGGCACCTGCCGATAATCGTTTGCGGAAGTGAATTTACTTTTGAAGTGGTAAGTATAATTACGCTGTTCTTTGGCGGTTCTTCAAGGATCTTAAGCAGGGCATTAGAAGCTTCCTGTTTCATTTTATCTGCTTCTGAAACTATAAATACTTTCGTCAACCCTGCAGGTGCAGATAGATAGATCTTGCTTACAAGGTCGCGGATACTGTTTATCCTAATATTATTTGCGCCGGAGATATTTATTTTGTGATAGGGGTCATCTGATTTGGCTGAGATCTGCTCCATATACTCATCAAAATCGGCGCCGGCAAGTTTATCAACAGGGTCAGAATCAGATTCATCGGTCTTGGAAGCCGGCAGTGCGCATATAAATTTAAAATATTCAGAACGGAAGGATGCAATTTTTCTGCAGTTCGGACAGTTATCGCAGGCTTCATTTCCGTTCACAAGGTCCGTGCAATTGAGAAGTTTTGCGAATTCTATTGCAACCGCATCTTTGCCAACTCCGTCAGTACCTTCAAAAAGGTACGCATGCCCGGTTTTATGGCTTAAGAAAACCGATTTCAGGTTTTCTACTACATGATCCTGTCCTATTATATTTTTCCACATATCAGAATAATTTCCCGTTCTTAAAAAGCATTGCCCAGTCCAAACTGAATTGCATATTTTTTATCTTTGAATATTCTGGATGGCTGGTCCCACAGCCATTTGTTCCCATCTTCTGCCATCGGATCATATAACTTGAATCCGAGATCAATTCTTACCGGTCCCACAAATGTATCATACCTGATTCCAAATCCTGCGGATAAAGCAACCTGGTTTAGTTTGAATAGTCTTCCTGTTTCCCATACATTTCCGTAATCCAGAAACAGCACTCCCCATACCGGGCTTAGGAAACTGCGTGCCGGGAAAGGTTTTCTTCTCCATTCAAGGCTTCCTTCAATAAGGAACTTTCCGCCTTGCGAAGGATCATCCAGTATGCCCCCGGTCTGTCCCCGCCAGCCTCTCAGGCTGTTACCTCCGCCCATATAGTATTTGTAAAGGGGGTCAACCGGCTGTATGTTCTCACCGCTGCCGTATTCTATTATGTCGCCAATTTCAAAATGCGTGGCTACAATTGATGATGCGCGTTCACCTGAAATATCAAAATAGAAGCTGTTGACCGTGCCAAGCTTCAGGTATTGTGAATACTGGAGACCTTTATTAAAAATAGCAAAAAACCTGGGTAATGCGCCTGCTGACTCAACAGTAAGCGTGTGGTAGAAGCCTTTTGAAGGATTAAACAGATTATTAGTGTTATTGTGTACCAAGGTCAAGCCGAGTATACTGTTAACCAAAAAAACCTGTGTACCTTCAGGGATATAAACAGAATCTTCAGTATCCAGAAATGTCCTTTTGGCTTTTGCGGTGATATAGTCGAAAGTGAGATCTGAAAAAGCATTATTATAAAAAGTATAGTCGGCAATATAATAAGTAAGCCTTAACAGGTTTGATGATACAAAATACTGCAGATCTTCGTTTAGATTTATCAATGCAAGTTTTGGAGTAATAGTTGCCGTAATATTATTATTGAAAAGGAACGGCTGGTAAAGTGATAACTCGAAAGACATAATATTCACATCGGGAGAATTATACAAGCCTTCGGCGGTTATACTGAAAACTCTGCCTCCCTGAAAAAAATCTTTATCTTTGTACTCAACGTTTCCGCCAAGATACAGCCTGTTAGACTGGTAAGATGTAGTAAGGCCCGGAGTTAATTCATATTTGTTGTTAAGGCTTATCTTAATGGTAGTATTTATCAGCCGTTCTGCTGCAACAACGCTATCAACTAGTACTCTTCCAAGCTGTATAATTGCAAGCTTGGTGAAATTACGTTCACTTTCCACCATTTTGCTGCGATTAAAGACGTCACCTTCTTTGAAGGCTATTTCTCTTTCTATTACAGATTTATCTATCTTGTACTTATTGTTTTCAATCTCAACTTTTGTATTTCCGAACCGGTATACATCCTGTGTACCGATAAAACGCATCCTTACAAGTACCTTATCTTTGAATTCGGGTTTTTCCTGCATTTCTTCAGAAAATTTCCCGATAATAATACCTCTTCTTGAAGAATCAATTTTGCTTCTGACCGTATCAATTTGAGCGAAATAGTAGCCGTTATCCTGGAGGATATTTATTATACGGTCTTTTTCGAGATTTATTTTATTCCTGTTATAAGGATTTCCCGGTTCCACAAGCTGGTTTGAATAAATGGCGCTTTTAACGCCATCGGATACTTTATCAAGGCCCTGCAGTCTGAACTCTTTTACACTGTACTGGACATTTTCGATTATTGTGAATTTAATGTTTACCTGTTCGTCTTCTTTATCGTAGAACGTAGAAGTATCTATTGCAACATCAAAAAAACCGTTATCGAAGTAGAATTTATTCAGCCTGCCCAGGTCTTCTTCAAGATTTATCCTGTTGAAATATTTCTCACGGGGTAACAGCATTATATCAAGCAATACCGCATCCCCGAAAGTTTCAGTCTTCTTGAAATTGAATTTAATGTCGCCGGTTTCAACCTTCTTTTCCTGGGCAAAGAGCATGCCGGTACATATCAGCAACAGCAAAATACAATAATACAGTATATTAACAGTAGGTTTTTTCAAATTAAAATAGAATATAAAAAACCCCGATGGCTCGGGGTTTGTAATATTTTTGAGCTTCAAAAATCAGAAATCTTTTTCTTCGTCATCGTAGAAAAAGTCTTCTTTGGTCGGATAGTCAAGCCAGATCTCCTCAATGCTTTCATAGGGCTCATCAGTGTCTTCAAGATCACGCAGGTTTTCGATAACTTCCTGTGGAGCGCCTGTTCTTAGTGCATAATCTATGAGCTCTGCTTTGTTAGCCGGCCATGGTGCGTCATCAAGGTAAGAAGCCAGTTCCAGAGTCCATACCATATATTACATCTCCTTTTGAATATAGTTTGTATTTTGTTTGTTCAAGTTGAAAAAAATCTATAAATAAATGATGCTTCTGTTTTCTTTTAATCCCTTAATCTCGGGTCAAGCGCGTCTCTTAATCCTTCACCTACAAGATTATATGCTACCACGGTTAAGAATATCATGAAACCCGGAAAAACTGCAAGCCACCATGAACTGGTAGCGCCGCGGGCTTCTGAAAGAACTGAACCCCATGTTACTTTTGTTGCCGCTACGCCAAAACCAAGGAAACTTAAACCTGCTTCTGATAAAATTGCTCCGGCAATTTCAAATGATGCCGCGATAAGTACCGGTGCAATTGCGTTAGGCAAAACGTGCCTGAAGATTATCCTTGTATTGGATAAGCCAAGCGATACCGCTGCTTGAACGTAGTCCATATTCCTTACCTTCAGTATTTCACCTCTTATCAGCTTAGTATTGCCGGTCCAGCTTGTAAGACCTATGGCTATCATGATATACCATATACTTGAGCCGTATAAAGCAACAATTGTAATGATAAGAAAGAATGAAGGGAATAGCTGCATAATTTCCACAAATCTCATTATTACTAAGTCAACTTTGCCTCCGTAATATCCGGCTACAGAACCAAGAAGTACGCCAATAAATATCGCAATTCCTGCCGCTATAAAACCAACAGATAATGATACTCTTGAACCGTGGATGAGACCGGATAGAACATCACGTCCGATAGCGTCTGTGCCAAGATAGTGCCCTGTTTCAGTCGATGGCGGAGCGGAAGTGTTAAACAGATCAACATTACCCGGTGAATATTTTATGGGCGGCCAAATGGCTGTTTCAAAAGTTAAAGATTTCCAGTCAACATTCAGGAACTCACCTTCCCATTTGGAAAGTCCAAGATCAACCATGTACTCCTTCAAAACCGGAAAATAAGAACTGCCCTTGTAACTGCAGTAAAGTGGCTTATCGTTTGCAACAAAATCAGCAGTCAACGCCATAGCCACCAGGAAAATTACAACATACAAAGCAGCTACAGCGAGTTTATTTTTTCTGTACTGGTGTTTTACCAAAGACCAGTATGTTTGATCAACTTTTCTTACCGAGCCATCGCTATTTTTAGGATCTTTACCATTCTGTGGTATCTCATTCCCTTCGGTCACCATTCCCTGCGGCATAGGACCGCCAGCCATGGTATTATCAGCTATGAATTCGCTTTCGGGTACTTTTCTATCAGCCATATGATAATTAAAATTTTTATTTCTTTGAAAATGCTATTCTTGGATCAACAATAGCATACAGAATATCAACAAGAAGCAAACCGAACATTGTAAGTACAGCAGCCAGAACAAGCTCAGCCATTATTAACGGGTAATCCCTGGCAATAAGCGCCTGGAACGCAAGCTGTCCGATACCCGGGATACTGAAAATTGATTCGATAATAACCGAACCGCCCACTAAACTTGGTAAAATACCGCCTAACAAAGTAATGATCGGGATCAAAGAATTTCTGAGCGCATGCTTTAAAACAACTTTTCTTTCAGTTAGACCTTTTGCGCGTGCTGTTCTAACATAATCCTGCCTTATAACCTCAAGCATACTTCCGCGCATCTGCCTTGAAAGGAACGCGAAGCTGGCAAGTGAGCTGCATGCAACAGGAAGGATAAGATGGTACAGCCTGTCCCATAATTTTTCAAAGAAGCTCCAGTTTTCTGAACCAAGAGTATATAATCCTGAAGTCGGGAATATCTTTATATACTCAACGTTGGCAAGAAACACAATTGCCATAGTAGCCACCCAGAAAGAAGGAAGTGAGTAGAACACAAAAAGCATGAAGGTCGAAAACCTGTCAATTGTGCTGTACTGCCTTGCCGCAGAATAGATGCCAATGGGAATTGCGATCAGATAACTCAGCGAAATTATCATAAGTGTAATTGGCGCGGTAACCGGAATTCTTTCCATTATCTTGCTCATAACGGGTCTGTTATCAACAAATGAATTGCCGAAATCACCGGTAGCCATATTGCCAAGCCAGATAAAATACTGCATATAAATGGGTTTATCCAAACCCCATTTCTGCTTATAGTAGTCTTTAGCCTGCTGGTTCATCTGGCTTTTTTCATCGGCTTTCATGTTCTCGCCGCTTACGCCTACTTTAAGCTCGGTAGGGTCGCCGGGCGCCAAACGCGATATTGTGAAAGTAATGATAGTAATTGCTATCAGCGTTGGTATGAATAACAGGATTCTTTTTAAAATGTACTGTGACATTCTTAATTAAAGTTAACTTATTCTTTATGGATTAGTTGTTCTTATTCTGTGTATATTTTTGCGAGCTGGCCGGTACCCACCATTCATTGTAGGTCGGACTTGGCTGAATGTTATACCATCTTGCGTTCTTGAATCTCTTATCATATATATATCTTGCTCTTGGGCTCCATAAAAATGTGTATGGCTGTTCATCATAAATAAGTTTCTGCCACTCTTTTATCATGATGATACGTTTTGACTCATCCATTTCATTTCTGTATGCTTCAATTAAGCTGTCGCTTGTTTTATTCTTAAAGCTGATATAATTGCTGCCTTCACCTTCTGACTGTGATGAGTGCCAGATCTGGAACGGATCAGGCGGGGTAGTTGGTGAGGTCCATGCTGAATATGTTGCTTCAAATTCATGTTTTTTGGTTTTATCCAGGTAAACAGACCACTCAAGCTCCTGTACTTCTGCCTGTATTCCAACTTTCTTTAACGCATCTACAATAACAAGAAGTATCTGTTTCCTTACAGGATTAGTATTGCTTAAAAATGTGAACTTGAAATCCATTTTCTTGCCATTGATAACTTTATCCAGTACGCCATCACCATCTGAATCTTTCCAGCCGGCCTGTTCTAAAAGTTTTTTAGCCTTTTCAGGATCGAACGGAATCTCAGGAAGATCAGCGTTCAGTAATTTTGTATTCTTGTAAAATATGTGTGATTGTATCGGGGTTCCGTCACCAAACATAACTTTATCGATGATAGTTTTTCTATCAACCAGGTGTGCAAGTGCGAGTCTTACTGTTTTATCCTGGAATAACGGATTCAGCTGATTCCATGCCAGGTATGTGTATGCGGGTTCATAAGGTCTTGCTTTCAGCAGGCTGAACTGGTCAGCGTTTTCAAGATCTTTATAGAAATCTGACGGTTTGATAACATACATTGCGTCAACTTCTTTGTTCTTTGCGGCAACAAGAGCTGCAGAATTATCCTGAATAGTTTTGAATATTATTTTGGTCGGGTAATTTGGAGTAACTACACCGCCGCCCCAGTAATTTGGATTCTTTACAAGTGTTACACCTGCGCCGGTATCCCATTTTTCAAACATATAGGGACCTGAACCAACTAAATATTTAGCTTCTCTTGATACTTCCTGTGAGTTCATGAAATCAGCGAACTTCTGCATATCGGGATTCTTCTGAGCAACTTTCATATCTTTAAATTCATCCCAATTGAACCTATCGGTAATGTTACCCGGATCGAGTATGTGTTTTGGAAGTACCTGGAAGCCGGCCAGTGTATAAAGACCTCTCCAGTTTGGCTTTGTTAATATGAATTTAACTTTATACGGATCGTTATCAACCATTTCGGCTTTTTCGATCATATCGAAATAATTCCTTAAAGCTGCATCATCAACAAAAGGATTCTTTATGGTCTTTAAAGTGAATACGATATCTGCCGCAGTCAGCGGTTTTCCATCAGAAAACTTTGCATTTTTGTTTAATGAGAATGTATAAGTTAGATTATCCGGTGATATTTCAGGCATTCCTGCAAGTGAAGGAATAAGCTCGTATGTAATTTTATCCTGAGCAAGTAATGTTTCGAAAATATATGAACAAATCTCAGTAGCACTTGCATCACTTGATACTATAGGGTTTAGTTTTTCAGGGTCAGACATTTCCCTGAGTATAAGCCAGTCACCTGAAACTGCGCTAGCAGTATCAACAGCAGGAATCTCATCAGATGTTTGTTTATTATCGGTTTTCTGCGTGGTTTTTCCGCCGCAGCCTGTCATAATAATTGAAATAACTAAAACTGCTAGGAGGGCAGTTAATCTAAATTTAATCATAGTTAAGTATGGTCTGTTAAATTCTAAAAATATATAATTTTGGTTAAAATCTTAAAAATTTTGATATATAAAGCGCAATTTATCTATAATAATGAGAAATTCAACTGCAAAATGAATTCTGATTAAATTATTTACTTTTTGCTGTTTATTTACTTATCTGACTGGTATTTACGCTGATTTGCAGGTACCCACCACTCAGGTGTATGATATGCCGTAGGCGGGGTAGGATACCATCTGACATTCTTGAACCTATCGGCGTAAACGTATTTTGCCTTTGGGGTCCAGAGGAATGTATATGCCTGGTCATCATAAAGCACTCTTTGCAGCTGTTTATTTATAGCAGCGCGTTTAGTTTCATCAAACTCACTTCTGTATGCCTGCATTAATGAATCAGCAAGCGGACTTGAGTAACTTCCGTAATTCGAGCCGTCATTTTTTGACTGTGAGGAATGGAATATCTGGTACTGGTCAGGCGGATAGTCTGTGAGTACCCATGCGCCCATCAGCGCGTCAAATTCATGCTTCTTTATCTTTTCAAGGAAGACTGACCACTCAAGAGTTTGTATCTCTGCAATAATACCAACCTTCTTTAATGCATCGGCAACAACAAGTATTGTCTGTTTTCTCGACTCATTGGTATTAAGCAGGTAAGTGAATTTAAAATCAACTCTTTTACCGTTTATCATTTTATCAAGCACACCGTCACCGTTTGAATCCTTCCAGCCGGCTTCACTTAACAGCTGCTTGGCTTTTTCGGGATCAAATTCAATTGGCGGCAGGTCAGGGTTAAAATTCTTTTTATCACCAAAGTAAACCGGGCTTTGTATCGGCACTGCAAGTCCGTACTGAATTTTATCAATAATGAGTTTTCTATCTACAAGGTAAGTGAGAGCCCATCTTACTTTTACATCACTGAAAAGTACGTTGTTATGATTGTAGCCTATATAAACAAACTGCGGCTCAAAGGGGTCAGCTTTTTTCATATTGAACTGCTCAGGGTTTGAAAGCTCTTTAACAAAATCCATAGGTTTTACTACATACATCAGGTCTATTTCTTTATTCTTCGCAGCAACAGTAGCCGCGCTTTGATCCTGTATAACTTTAATGATAAGCTTCTCAGGATACGTCATGCCGTGAACGGCGGGTTTGTTCCAGTAATTAGGATTACGTTTAAAATACACCCACTGGCCTGTATCCCATTTTTCGAAAATATACGGGCCCGAACCGATGAGCCTTGAGGGGTCGCGGTTAGCTTCCTGTGAATTGAAGAAGTCAGCGAATTTTTTCATCGCAGGATTCTTCTGTGCAGTTGCCATATCCTTGCATTCTTCAAATGTGTATTTGTCGGTCAGCTTTTCAGGATCTGCTGCTGCCATAGACATTATCTGGTAATCAGATAAAGAGTATATCGCTTTAAAATACGGACGCGATAAAGTAAAACGCACTGTATATTCATCACCGTTAACCAGCTCAACAGTTTTCAGCATATCAATTGCCTGCCTTGACTGAGCCGCGTCAACAAGCGGGTTCATCATTGCTTTAAAAGTGAATATCACATCTTTGCCTGTCAGCGGTTTACCATCTGAAAATGTAACGCCTTTTCTTATCTTAAATGTATAGTTTAAGTGGTCAGGTGTTTCTTCCGGCGGAGCTTCGGCCAGCCATGGAACAAGCTCGTAGTCTTCTCTTCCGGCTGCCCACATCAGTCTTTCAAACACATGAAGCGAGAACTCTCTGCCTGTGGCATCCTGCAAAGTAACCGGATTCAGGCTTTGCGGGTCAGCCAGCTCACGCTGAATGATCCAGTCGCCAGTAACAGCACCAGTTGTATCTGTGGCTGCGACTTTGGAGTAGTCATCTTTATTTTCAGTTGTAGTGTTATCTTTTTTGGAGCAGTTAAGTGAAAAAAGGGCTAAGAGAGCTGTGCAAAGAAGCAGGTTAAAATGCGATTTCATACAGTTAGTATTTATTTATTCAAAGTCGTGTTCCAGGTATTCAACGGAGCGTTCATAACCTATGTTACCGTCTTTGAATTTTGATTTATTGTTTATTGCAACTTCAAGTTTTTCGCTAAGTGCCTTTGCAGCATCGTAGCCGTAATGCTTGCAGAGATAATTAAGCGCGATAATTTCTGATATAACAGTAATATTCTTACCCGGAAATATGGGCAGTCTGACAAACGGCAGCTCAACGCCCAGCAGATCTATTGTTTCGCTATCCAGACCTGTACGTGTATATTCCTTTTTGGGGTCCCATTCTTCAAGGTTAACTAATAGTTCAACCCTTTTCTGGAACCTTATAGCTCTGATGCCGAAAACACTGCGAACGT
>CAZQYL010000057.1:0-11488 GCA_964597425.1 uncultured Ignavibacteriales bacterium
CTCAAAAAATATTGCCTATGGGTCAAATACAGGTTAACACTTTTAGAGACAGGCAGCAGCCTACTTTTAACTAAGCCGCCTACACGCTTGAGCCCTCAAAACAAGCGTCGCCCAATCGCACTGCTCTTTCATTCTTTTCCAGAAGGAGAAATTCTGAGCTGTTTGGTTTGAAACTTACCGCAACAGTACCGAATTTCTACTTTGATGCTCCTGTTTCAAAAAAGGTTTATTTATTCAACACTTTAAATTAATGATACGTTTGTTACCTTTGCTTACTGCTTTGACACATGCTCTTGGCATGTGTGACTGCAGTTTTTGTGTATCCGGGGTTTAACTATTCTGTTAGAACGTATCATTTTGATCTGATGCTGTTACAAAGATATAAATTTTTATATAATAAACAATATAACTGCTTATGTATATTTATGATGATTGCAGTTTCCAAATGGTTTAATTGCGATTTCTTTCAAATTTTACACATTTTTTAATCATTTTACAAGCACCATTTTCTTAGTTATTGATAAATTTTCACTTAGCAATTTATAAAAATATATGCCGCTTGGGATGCCTTCAGCGTTCCAGCTGATTTCATGTTCACCTGCGGGGTATTTTCCATCAGCAAGTACAGCAACTTCATTGCCAAGTATATTATATATTTTTAAACTTATTTCCCTGTTACTCAATACATTAGGGATAGAGAATCTAATATTTGTTGCTGGATTGAAAGGATTGGGATAATTCTGCTCAAGTTTAAATCCTTCAGGAAGTTCAGTTCCATTATTTTCAATTCCGATAATACCTGAACCCTGGACTATACGAATTATCTGATTCACCTGCACACCTGTGTATACTTCAGTGCTGCCTGAAGACCACTCAACAATAATGCTATCAATAACGGCAGTGTTGCCTAAGCCAAAGTGAAGGTCCATGTTCTGGCCGCAATAACCTGATTGCCCGTCAACTGTTCTTACCAGCCAAACGGGGTTTCCGTTCAAAACAGCCCTTACTTTAACTTTAGACGATATTGGAGAGATTTGAGTTGCATTTGCCCCGGATAATTTTATGATGATCCATTTATTTGTGTTTCCATTATTTAGATAGGCATAATTATTCTGATTTTCTCCATAGGTATTGGCTGTAAACAGATCAAGGTCACCATCTGCGTCCCAGTCAGCCCATGCAAACCCGTATGAATAACCCAGGTCATTAACGACCTCACCATCGGTGATTTTTTCAAATGCAGGGTTACCGGTTTCAACCAGCAGGTTTTTATATAAATGATTTACCAGCGGTACGTTTGGCGGACCGTAAGCCTGCGTAACGTACATATCAAGATCGCCGTCATTATCATAATCACCCCAGCCTGAGCATGCATAGTATCCGTTTTCGCTTACAATAGGATCGTTGAGTATTCTTGTAAACGCAAAATTACCGTCATTTCTGAAAAGGAAGTTCTTCTGATTTTCTGAGTTGGTTACATACAGGTCAAGATCGCCGTCATTATCATAATCACCCCAGCTTGAGCTCCATGAAGCACCGCCGCTTGTTGTTGGTGCAATACCTGTAACGCTTGTAAAATATCCACCGCCGTTATTTTTGTACATATAATCAACTGCACCTGATTCATTTGCAATAAAAAGATCAATATCACGGTCGTTATCTATATCAACCCAGTTCGCACCTCTGGAAAGCAGTCCTGTGCTTCCATATATCGCACCTGAATCAACACTTACAAAATTTCCGTTCCCGGTATTTTTGTATAACCTGTTGCGTGAGTTGCTTGACCTGCTGTTTGTAATTATCAGATCCAGAAGACCATCACTATCGTAGTCTCCCCAACTGCAGGTTTCAGAAAATCCGCGGTTGGTTACTATGGGAGAGTTTCCAAGGAATGTAAAGTTACCGCCGCCATCATTTTTGTAAAGAACACTTACGGAATCATACCAGGTTACAGTACAGAAATCCAGCAGTCCGTCGTTATTAAAATCACCCCAACTGGAGCCATCAAACGGCAGACTGTCGTTCACGGGTCCGGTGTTGTATACTCTTGTGAAGCTTCCTCCGTTATTTTGATACAGGAAGCTGCGCTGCCCGAATCTTTTTCCGTTGCTTACATACAGGTCAAGATCACCATCATTATCATAGTCCACAAAATTTACACTTCGGGATGCACCACCATCATTAACAAATGAGCCGGTCGTGATCTTGGTGAACGTTTGCGCAAGAGTCATATTAGCGGCAGCGGAAATACCTAACAAAGCAAAAAAACTAAGGATCTTATTGAGGGCGGATATTTCGACAAATAATTTCATAAATTGATTTTTGGTTATTTTTAAAATTCCTTTAATATATACATAGGACACAAAACTCCCAAAACCTAAAATTATTAACTTATTAGATTCCCATTTATGTATAAATTACATTAATTTATTTATATAATAGCATTAATTAATAATTCATTCCAAATATATTAGATTCCTATGAAGCTATCCAATGACCTATTTGAACTAATAAGTTCAATGACAAAAAATGAAAAGCGTTACTTCATGATGAGCTCCGGGCTGCAAAAGGGCGGCAAGATCTATGTTAGTTTATTTAAAGCACTGGAAAAACAAACCGATTATGAAGAAAGAAAATTTAGAAAGAAGTATGAAGAAGAAAAGTTTATAAAAAATTTTGCATTCAACAAAAAACACTTATATGACCTGCTGATAAGATCACTGAGCAATTACAGTTTTCCAGCAACGGTTGAAGGGCAAATGCATGCAATGATAGCTGAGTGCCGAATTCTCTTCAGCAAGGCGCTTTATAAAAAGTATTTCAGGGCATTGGCACGTGCAAAACAATTTGCTTATAAACATGAAAAATACGGTTACCTGCTCCAGATACTTGATATGGAAAAGATCATTATTCCAAAAGAAACAATTCACAGGCTGAAATCAGATGAAATTATGAATGAAGTGAAAACTGCAGCAAAAAAAATAACTGAAGTATTTGAATACAGCAGGCTTGCCGGAAGTCTGTTGAATAATTACAGGTATTACGGGCTTACCAGGGATCCCGGTCGCACAGCAGTGCTTGATAAACTTTCTTCGGAAGGAATAATGAGCTCACCTGAAAAACCCGGAAGCATACGTGCGCTTGAAGCGTATTACAGGGTCAAGGAGATCTCATCAGGCATCAAAGCGGATAGCGAAGCAACTTACGAAGCATTAATGAACAGGTACAGAGTGGTGACAAGTGATCCGCATCCGTTCAGGAATTACCTGCTGCATTACCCTACTGATATACTTTTCTCACTGGCGGAGTGCTGCATAAACCTGCACCGTACTGATGAGGCTTCAGGGTACCTTGACGAGATACGGAAAATGCTTGTAAAAGAAAAACAAAACATGGAAGATTATGAGATCTATGACGGATATCTGAATTTCAGGATACTGCTGAAAAAAGGAGAGATCAAAAAAGCGTCAAAACTTATACCCTTACTTGAAAATATTCTGACCATTTATAAAAATAAGCTGCAGATAGATACTGAACTTTCTATTCTTTTCCATATACTTATCTGCAGGATAGAAGCAGACGATTTTTTGAAAGCGCTGGAAGCATGCAACCGTTTAATGATGCATCCGCTGCTTTCCAAAAGGGCTGATTATGAAACATACAGCATGATACTTAACCTGGTAATTCATTATGAGCTGAGGAACTTTGAATTGCTGAAATACCTGCTTATAAGGACTTACCGCTACCTGCGCAAACATGAAAAGCTATTTGAAACAGAGCAGCTTATCATTGATTTTATTCTAAAGCTGCAGAAAGTTAGAACAGATGATGACTTGAAATTCAATTTCAGCAAGCTCAGCGCGAAACTTGCAAAGCTCAAAAATGACAGGTACGAAAAGAATGCATTTGAATATTTCGATCTGCATAAGTGGGTGTTAAGCAAACTAAAGCATGTTTAGACCTTTTGGGTATATACTGTTGGGTAAGACCTGTTGAAAAAAAACTTTTATTTCCTTTTCATCATTATAGCAAAACCGCCTCCCTTTGCCATTTTTAAGGCTATTTTATTTCCTGAACCAACATTTAAATTTGTTGTAACTACTTTACCCGGATTTGTATCGCCATCAGAAGCATCAGAGTAAATCACAGTTTCATATTTTGCACTGCCCAGAAATTTCAAGCCAAAGCTGATATTCCTTGCCTGAGAATTTGTCATTCCACCAATAAACCATTCATCTTCATATTTCCTTGCAATAATAATGTACTCACCTATTTTTCCATCTATAACTATGGTTGAGTCCCATGTACCGGGAAGCTGGCGTAACAGTTCGAATTCAGGGAATTCCTCGTAGATCTTTGGCGATTCACAAAGCGACTGAATCCCGCTTTCGTAAACTATAGACATAGCAAGCTGCTGCGACCTTGTACCTTTTGTAACCGGATGTTTCCACCTGCCCGTATAATTTTGCTCGGTGGAGTTACTGAATGAACCGGGAGTGTAATCCATGGGTCCTGCTATCATACGCGTAAATGCAATTGTTACATTATGATCAGGTGCCGGCAGAGAATTAGACCATCTTGAATATTCATTACCCAAAACTCCTTCATAGGTAAGGATATTCGGATAAGTTCTGCTCAAGCCATCCGGCTTATATGAACCATGGAAGACCACGAACATTTTTCTTGAAGCGCACTCTTCGGCAACTCTGCGGTAGAACCCTGTCATATACTGATCATCTCTATCCATAAAATCCATTTTAATTCCTTTGATACCTATTGACTGATAATAATCGAGAGCCTTTTCCATTTGTTTTTCAAGATCAGACCAAACTACCCAGAGGATGAGCCCGATGCCCTTATTTGCAGCATATGATGTTACTTCCGGCAAGTTAAGCTCAGGGAGTGTTTTTGTGAGATCCCGAAATGACATATCCGTGGAAGCATCAAACCATCCATACCATCCGCCATCAAGTGTAACATACTGCAGGTTATTTGCAGCGGCAAAATCTATATAATACTTTACGGTCTGGTTTGAAAGTATCCGGAAACCAAATCCAGGGTCAAATCCTCTGTCTTCGGCCCACCAGCTCCACGTAGTTTTACCTGGTCTTAGCCAGTTATCTGCATCCGATATCATGCAAGGGTCGTTCAGGTTCATAATTAAATTTGATTCTATTAAAGCACCGGGGTTTGGGCCGATAATGAAAAGCCTCCAGGGGCTAACTGCAGGTGTATTTCCCCTTACTGAAACATCCTCACTGTTTATGTCAGGAGATAGTTTACTTCTCAGAATAAGTTCATCCCGCTTGATCAAATACATACCCGGATAATTTGTAATATTAGCTTCTGATAAACATACATAAAGGTCATCACTGATTTTCATGGTTAGCGGAAGAGTTATATATGGAAAATTACTCGTGGAGTCACCCGGTTTATTATTGAGGCTGCTTAAATTATATTTTTTGTATTCACCTTCATAGCTGTGTTTAAAAACATTCTTCTTCATAGCCCAGCATTCAAAATCACCGGTAAAATTAAAATCAGTATCTTCTCCGGAAATTACAAAAGTGCTCAAAGTACTCTGCGCGGGAATTCCATACCTGAAGGCTGCCCCATCATTATAAGCTCTTAAATAAATAAACAATTTTCTATTGGGAGAATTTATTTCTTCGATAGATACCATGGTTTCATTGCAGAAGTTTCTTGAGTATTTTGATTTACCGGAATAAATCCTGTAAGTTTCATCAACGGTTTGAGAAACAGCATCAACAATCCTGAATCCTGAATTAAGATTGCCGGTTTCCCGGAAATTCAGACCGAGATTTGACCACCCCATAAAATTATTGTTTTTGAAGCTGATCCTGTACTGCGGCTGGCCATCTGAATTCAGACGAAAACTGATCTTAATGCTGCCATCCGGCGAAGTGGTGTTATACTCAGCGGAATATGCACGGAGTGCTGTTAAAACAACAAAAAATACTATTAATAATAATTTCATATTTATTCTCAATATTATCAAATCTGCGATAAATTTAAATAATATACACTATAATTGTAAATCCCGACCGTAAAATTCCATTATAAATGTATCATTTTGTTAGTAACTTTGTATAATGGGTAAATCTGTATCATTACATACACTGGGTTGTAAATTAAACTACTCAGAAACATCAACACTTGCGGGCAAATTCAGCAATAACGGATTTGAGCTGAAGGATTACGGCGAAAGATCTGATATATTTGTGCTGAATACATGCAGTGTTACCGATAATGCTGATAAAGAATGCAGGCAGATAATCAGAAGCGTGCTGAACAGGAATCCGGAAACCTACATTATAGTAACAGGGTGTTACGCTCAGCTTCAGCCAAATGAAATTGCCGAAATCCACGGAGTTGATCTTGTGCTTGGCTCCAATGAAAAATTCAAACTGTTTGATTATGTAAACGGGTTTGAAAAGAAAGAGCTTTCATGTGTATTTACTTCGCCCACAGATGAAATCACAAATCTCGATTATGCCTATTCAAGCGATGTTGAATCAAGAACGCGTGCATTCCTGAAAATCCAGGATGGCTGCGACTACAACTGTTCGTTCTGTACAATTCCGCTTGCCCGCGGAAAATCGAGAAGCCTTGAAATGCATACAGTAATTGAAAACGCAAAAAAGCTGATCGACCTTGGTTATAAAGAAATAGTGCTCACAGGAGTTAATACCGGAGACTATACTTATCAGAACGGAACACCAAAAGTAAACAAACTGATTGATGTGCTGTATGAACTTGAAAAGCTTGATATAGCAAGAATTAGAATAAGCTCTATAGAGCCAAACCTTTTGACTGACGATATCATCCAACTTGTAGGCACTTCTGATAAATTCTGCAGTCATTTTCATATACCGCTTCAAAGCGGCGACCCGGATACCCTGAAGCTGATGAGAAGAAGGTATAACAGTGATTTTTACGCGGACCTTATAGATAAGCTCAACAGCAGCATTCCCGGTGTTGGGATAGGTGTTGATGTGATAATTGGCTTCCCGGGAGAAACAGACGAAAGATTTAAAAATACTCTTAACTTTCTTGAAGAACTGCATGTAAGTTACCTGCATGTTTTTTCGTATTCAGAGCGCAGGAACACACACGCGGTAACGCTGCCCGGCAGGGTTGATATGAGCGCGAGGAAAGAGCGAAGCAGGATATTGCGGGAGCTCTCAAATAAAAAACGTCTTTCATTTTACAGGAAAAACTCAGGGGTAAAGCATAAGGTGCTTTTTGAAACAGCAAAACCTGATGAATACATTTACGGGTTTACTGATAATTATATAAAAGTAAGGACGAAACACAGTGAACCGCTTGAAAACAACATCAAAGATTTCGAAATAACATCTGCAGAGAGTTTCATGTTTGCGGAAGGAAAAGTGTTATAAATGGATGTATACATAATAAGGCACGGGGTAGCGGCTGATCTTGACAATGAAATTGTTGAGGAAAGCTACAGGTACTTAACTATCCACGGCAGAAACCACTGCAGAATAGTTGCACAGAGGCTTAAGGATATGAAGATCCGTTTTGACAGCATTCTTTCAAGTCCCCTTGTGCGCGCTGTGCAAACCGCTGAGGTTTTCGCCTCAGTGCTGAAATATGATGACGAGATAAAAACAGCCATTGAACTTATTGGAGGAAATTCATTCAGCCGTTTTTCACAGCTTATAAAAAGACACTCTCACCATAACAGCATTGCAATATTCGGTCACGCACCTGATGTAAATTCTTTTTCGCTTAACCTTATAGAAGATAACCCGGTAAAAGACCTTCAGCTCAATTTCAAGAATGCCAGTGTATGCAAGATAAAGTATGACCCGTCATCAGGAGAAGGCAAATTCGGCTGGTTCCTGAATTCAGAAAATATGAAGCTCATAGAAGCGCCGTAAAAAAGCAATCTTCAGAAGCTCAACAAACCTTTATATTCAAATTCTAAAAAACATTGATTGGTGACGGCGTGAAGGAACAAATAAACATCACAAATGCAAATAATCCAAAGAGTTTTCTACCGATGCCCAATGAAGCGGGATCGTAGAACGGCGGATGATCTATTTTTATAAGAAAAATCAGCAGAACAACCCATACTACCCACATAAGTGAACCATAATCATACCAGTTGGTCCAGCCTAATTCATTTAAGCCGCCAATTGCAGACATTAATACCAGCAGCCCAAAGAAGAAACGCGCGACAATTTTGTGTTTATTCCCAAGCAGTGCATATGTAATATGCCCGCCGTCAAGCTGTCCTATTGGCATTAGGTTAAGTGATGTTACAAATAAGCCAAACCAGCCTGCACAAAGAAACGGGTAATGATATATCTCATTCATTGGAGGAAGAAATGCATTTTGAGGCAGCGGCAGTATTTTTGCTAAAACAGAGTACAAGAGTGTATTGGCAAATGTGATACCGTTTAACGGCGGCAGGCCGCCCGAAACATATTCAGGGTGAATTGAATACAGGTAATCTATTGAGGGCAGTGTCATTAAACCATACACCAGCGATGATACTGCAACTACAAATCCGGCAATGGGTCCTGCAATGCCTATATCAAACAATGCCTTCCTTGTTTTTATCGGGTCCCTGATTTTGATTACTGCCCCCATTGTTCCAAATGGATTCAGAAAATCAGGCATAGGCATTGGGATGTAGAAAGGGAGAGTTGTATCAACCTTGTGATATTTGGCGGCGAAATAATGTCCGAATTCGTGGAATGTTAAGAACAGAATTACAAGCGAAGCGTATGTAATTCCCAAATGGAAATTGCTGATATCGTATGGGTCTCTTCCCATCCAGTAAACGCCGCCCATAACGGTAGTAATGCACGTAGCTAAAAACATCACTACATAGATCCATGTACCGAACTTTCTTTTTTTCTTAACCGGAAGCTGCGGCTCAAATTGCGGGGTTTGAAAACGGTAATATTGTGAGTTTTCCTGCAAAAATAGTATCTTTATATTGTTACAAATTTAAGGGCAGGCGCTTATCATTAAAAAGGAAATAATAATTCAACAAAATATTGAATTTTTCGGTGATTTTTAAAATTCTATATTATAAAATATTATTGCAGAATAACCGTCTGAACTAACAGAAAGCAAGAATGTTTATTTTATATTCTGAAGTCTTAAATGGAAATTGCAGTTCGGCGGGAGACAGGTAAAGATCTTAATTTGAAAGAAAAGCTTGAACAACAGAACTCCCGTTTAAAGGAAGTTATCGAAAAGGAGAGCCCAAGGTTACTTGGGTTCATAAAGCGCAGGGTTGCTGTGGAGTCTGACGCGGAAGATATTCTGCAGGATGTATTCTACCAGTTCACAAAAACTATGCGCGAAGATCCGATAGAAAAAACGGCATCCTGGCTCTTTAAGGCGGCATCAAACAAAATAATTGACTGGTACAGAAAAATTAAACCTGTATCACTTGATAAGATCAATGAATCTGTGTTTGATGATGAAACCAACAATTCGTTCAGGCTAGAGGACCTCTCATTCAATGACTCACAGAACCAGGATGTTGAATATAACAGGCAGGAATTCTGGCCAATGATGGAGGAACTGCTTAACAACCTGCCTGAAAAACAGCGTGAAGTATTTATCATGCATGAATTTGAAGGAAAAAGCTTCAGGGAAATCTCCGAGATAACGGGAGTCGGAATAAATACGCTGCTTTCAAGAAAGAGATACGCAGAGCTATACCTGCGCGAAGAATTAAAAGAGCTTTATGATGAAATTACATCACAGGCTTAAGAATAAAAAAATTTAAAAAAGAATATTATACAGGTAACATTATGAAACACAGAAAATTTATCAGGGGTCCCCTGTTTTTACTGAAGATGATCCTTATCCTGGCAATTACAAGCATTATAGTAATGCTCCTATGGAATGCGCTGATACCCTCTATTTTTAACGGACCAACTCTCAATTACTGGCAGTCTGCCGGACTTCTTCTTCTGGCAAAGATACTTTTTGGCTCAATGGGAAGAGGTTTTGGCAGAAGGCACCACAACTACCCGGATGAAGTATGGAAAAAGAAACTACGTGCTAAGTACGAAGCAATGACACCTGAGGAAAAGGAAAAATTCAAAAACAAATGCAACAGCCGGTTTGTATTCACTTTTACAGATGACAATTGTGAAGGAAGTGCTGCACAGGCAGAGCCAAAAAAAGAAAACAAATAATCCAGCTTAACAAACAAATGGAAATTCTTGTATTCAGAACAGGTGTTGAAAGTACTGACCATATAGATAACATTGCACCGCACTTAAATTCGATCAAGGGAATATACAGATGGAGCTTTGACCTTGATGACAATGAAAATATACTTAGAATAGAAGCAGCCGGTATATCGCCCCGCTCAATTGAAAATACGCTTGCAGGAATGAATTTTTACTGCGAAGAGCTTGAAGATTAGTGTTAAATTATCAATAAGTTCTGTGCTTACTTGAGCTTAATCGTAAAATTTCTTTAAAAATTCAATTTTTTAGAATGAAACGCCAATCCCTGCCGAATGTTAAACATTTAAAGTTGCATTAGGGCACATTAATAGTTATCTTTAGTGCATTCCAAATCAGGTAAGTCAAACTTTTTTTCAGGGTCTTTATAACCAACAGGCCAGAAAGGAGTACCATATGAAATCACTTCGTGATATCTGCTCACACAAGGATATGTTCTATGTAAATACCGGTATGACTGTTTATGAGGTTGTTGGAGAGATGGCAAAAAATAATATAGGCGCTGTTCCCGTTCTGGATGACGGCGGAAAGTTAAAAGGAATTTTTTCTGAACGGGACCTGATGACACGATGTGCCGCCAAAAGGCTTGATATGGAAAACACAAAAATTGATGATGTTATGACACGCGGCGTAATTTTGATGGAAGCACATGATTCATACAACGACTGTATGAATATAATGAAACAGGAAGGCATCAGGCATATGCCGGTCAGAGACGGCGAAAAACTTATCGGGGTGGTCTCAATGCGGGACCTGATGGCAGAAGATGCTGAAGAAAAGAAACAGGAAATAGAAAACCTCAATTCATATATCTATTATTATAAATAGGGACTGAATTATTGATTTGACGGAACATAAAAGGGAAGGAACATATCTTCCCTTTTTTAATTGCTGGAATTATGAAATTAAAACCGTCCAATATCGGTTAAATTTAATGAAATTGAATTACTGAAATAATTTAACTAATTTTTAAGCATTAGAACAGAAAGAATACAAATTAATGACGAAGACCGAAAACCTTCCGCAAACGCTTGGCGAGCTTAAAAAAACAGGCTACAAAGTACTTGCAGTAAAGGATGAAATAAGGAAAAACCTGGTTGCGAAGCTGCAAAGCAAGACCGAAATATTCCCGGGAATTGTAGGATATGAAAAGACAGTAATCCCTCAAATAGTTAATGCTATCTTAGCCAAGCATGATATTATTTTCCTTGGGTTAAGGGGAC
>CAZQYL010000058.1:0-11255 GCA_964597425.1 uncultured Ignavibacteriales bacterium
TGTTATAAATAAGGTCATAAGTGGATTCGTTAAATGCAATTTCAAGCTCTATGTAGGATTTTTCCATTAATATAATTTATATAGTTCAGCGTTAAAATACCCCGGGGACACAAGCATAACAGAGTTGATATTTAATCTCAGCTAATCAGGTCTCTAAACCGGATCAACTGTAGATTTTCTTAAGCGCTGAATCTAAAGTATTTTTCATCAGCATAGCAATGGTCATTGGTCCAACTCCGCCTGGAACCGGAGTTATCAGCGAAGCTTTTTTGCTGCATTCGTTAAAATCAACATCACCCACAACTTTATATCCTTTTTTGCTCTCCGGGTCATCTATTCGGTTTATTCCTACATCAATTATAACCACTCCTTTTTTAACCATGTTTGCCTTAAGGAACTCCGGTTTGCCAATTGCCGCAATTATTATATCAGCTTTCCTGGTAAATTCACTAATACCTGCAGTCGCGCTGTGAGTTACAGTTACAGTGCAGTTGGCGCCTTTGGATTTCTGCAGCAATATGTTGGCAATGGGTTTGCCGACTATGTTGCTTCTTCCTATTACAACAGCATTTTTGCCTGATGTTATGACATTGTACCTTTTCAGAAGTTCATGTATTCCCGCCGGCGTACAGGGTGTAAAGCATTTTTCGCCTATCATCAGCCTGCCTGCGTTTACAGGGTGGAAGCCGTCTACATCCTTTTTGTAATCAACGGCCTCAAGTACATTCATTTCGTTGATATGCTTAGGCAGCGGAAGCTGGATGAGTATTCCGTGTATCTTACTGCTGTTATTGTATGAACGGATATGGGCAAGTAGTTCTGCCTCGGTTATCTTCTCAGAAAGCCTGTTCACAATTGAATGATAGCCAAGCTCTGCGCACTTTTTTTCCTTCATTTTAACATAAATTTCGCTTGCAGGATTGTTGCCCACAAGTATGAGCGCAAGCCCGGGCTTGATGTTATTATGAAGGCTTAACTCTTTTTTTATCTCATCAGTTATCTGCGATGCGATGAGTTTACCGTCAATTATTTTATTTACAGGTGTTTTTGCCAATTCTGTTATGAGTTATAACTTATATTTGATTCAAAAGATTTCTATTTCAGATGCTTCTCAAGAAAATCACATATCATGTTCCATACAAGGATCTGGTTTGATACCTTGCTGAAACCGTGGCCTTCATCTTCAAGGACCTTATAGTCCACTTCTTTATTGCTGCCGCGAAGTTTTTCCACCATCTGGTCTGATTCTGCCTTTACAACCCTTGGGTCGTTCTTACCCTGGATAATCAGCATCGGGGCAGTGATGTTATCAATATAGTTGATCGGGGAGCGTTCCATCAGGAAATCTTTGTCCTTTTCAACATCACCAACAAGCTCAACTACTCCCGGTTTCCAGTGCTCGGGTATTGAGTTGCAGAAAGTTATCAGGTTTGAAGGTCCAAAAATATCAATAGCACATTTCCACAGCTCAGGAGCTTTTGTAACGCAGGTCAGTGTCATAAATCCGCCAAAACTTCCGCCAACTACAGCAATCTTGTTTTTATCAACATACCCGGTTTCAAGCAAATAATTGTAAGCACCAATTACATCTTTAAATTCATTTCCGCCCCAGTCTTTGTAGATCATGCTCTGGAAAGTTTTACCGTAACCTGTACTACCGCGGAAATTGGGAGCTATTACAATGTAGCCCCTGTTAGTTAATATCTGGAAGTATTTGTTGAACAGGTTCTTTTCCTGCCACTCCGGGCCGCCATGCGGCCAAACAATTGCCGGATTTGTACCATCCGGTTTCATCCCCTTTGGTATGTAAAGGAAGCCGTTAATTTCAAGTCCGTCAACGCTGTTGTACTTAATGCTTTGCGGGACCGTAAAATCACTTTTAGGTATACCACCGATCATTGAAAAAGTTACCTGGTTAAGCTTTTCTTTTTTAATATCATAAACATATATATCATTCGGGTTCTGGGGTGAATCAAAGATCAGAACAATTTTTTTATCGTCTTTTGTGAAATGAAATGAGCTGCAGTTGCCTTTCGGTATTTTCAGGTTTTTTATCTTACCGGTCTTCAGATTCTTAAGTTTCAGCCTGGATGTACCGCTTTCATTTATGGAATACAGCAGGTTCTTCTCATCATTTGAAAATGAGTAATTGCTGATATCCCATTTTTCAGCCTGTGCCCACCCGATCTCCCCGGTTTTCACTTTGTAATAAGCCAAAGCTATGAACTCACGCTCATAATCAGAAAGGAAGTATATTGTATCAGCTTTTTTGTTGAACATCCCTCCGCCATTTTTCATTCTGCCTGAATGTTCTGTGACATTTACAGTTTCACCTGTCTTAGTATCATATAACAGTATATCGTGATTGGAATTGTTGTAGAATTTCTGGTAAAGAATAAATCTTTCATCCCGGCTCCAGTCAATTGCTGAAATAGGGAAGGGGTCATTGAACTCAGCTATGCACGTTTCTGCTCCAGTGTTCAGATCAACAACATAGGAATCAAAGAATCTGGGGTCGCGCTTATTTGAACTGAAGAGAATTTTATCTCCCTTTTTATTAAATGAGCAAAACATCGTCTGTGAGCCTGTGTGTGCAGAGGTTAATGCTTTTACCTCGCCGCCTTTATCAGATACAAGGAATAGCTGGTGATTTTCATCACCCATATTATCAGTTGAAAATACTATTTCGTTCTTTTTAGGAGAGTAAAAAAGCGATGATACTGCGTTGCTTTCAAGTGTAACCTGGTTTGCCCATCCGCCATTAATTGGGATAGTCCAGATATTTGGTATCCCTGTTGTGTTTGTAATGTAAGCAATGGTTTTACCGTCGGGTGAAACCGAAGTTCCAACAATCGCCCTAATGGCGAAGTATTGTGATATGGTATATTGTTTCATGTTTGGCTGAGAGTTTTTTAATGCGCTGTTCAGATTTTGAGAAGTCATTAACATAGAAATTATTTTCAGTAATCTTCAAAGATAACATTTTGGAGAATTAGATTTAATCCATAAAATTCTGAATTTAAAAACTGAAATTCGTTTTTATTAATCAAATATATGCGTAAATTTGCCAAAATATGAATATCAATTCAGCAATAAACAGCCTTGAATCATTTCACCTTGCAGTTGATGAAACGGGCGCAAAAGAAAGAGCAGCTTCTATTGCGGGCAGAAGCATCAAAAAGGAAAGCAAAGTACTTGCAATAAAGCTCGCAATATCTATGATTGACCTGACAACCCTTGAAGGTAAAGATTCTGAAGGAAAAGTACGGGCTTTGTGCAGCAAGGGAATACGTCCGCTTGACGGAAATGATGAAGTTCCGCATGTGGCCGCCATTTGCGTTTACCCGAATATGATAAGAACCGCGAAATCTGCGCTTGCGGGCAGCGGTGTGAAAGTGGCATCGGTGGCAACGGCTTTCCCCAGCGGGCAATCACCAATGAAGCTGAAAATTGAAGAAGTGAAAAAAGTTGTACAGATGGGCGCTGATGAAGTAGATATGGTTATTTCAAGGGGAGAGTTTCTTGAGGGAAATTACCAATATACATATGATGAAGTAAATGCGGTGAAAGAAGCATGCGGCGATGCGCACCTGAAAGTAATATTGGAAACAGGAGAGCTTGAAACCTATGATAATGTCCGCAAAGCAAGCATAATTTCAATGCTTGCCGGTGCTGATTTCATAAAGACATCAACCGGGAAAGTACAGCCCGCAGCTACGCTGCCTGTTACACTGGTTATGCTTGAGGCGATACGTGATTTTTATAATGAGACCGGTAAGATAATAGGAATGAAACCCGCAGGCGGCATAAAAACAACTAAGGATGCGCTTGCGTATCTTTGTCTTGTTAAAGAAACCCTGGGTGATATGTGGCTTACTCCTGATCTTTTCAGGATGGGTGCTTCTTCTTTATTAAATGACCTGTTAATGCAGTTCAGGAAAGAACAGACAGGCGTATATCAATCAGCAGATTATTTTACCAATGATTAAAACAATTTTTTTTATATTATTTTTCAGTTCTCTTCCTGCTACTGGACTTTTGTATTCAGCAGGGAATACTGATACAAGTTTCAGTTTCAGGTATTATGATTATGATGTGAATATCAGCAGCTCCAAATCTGAATTTTTCAGGGGAAGATTAAGTGTTTCAGAAAAAGGAAAAGAACTTTTTTCTATGGATAGTTCTTTTACTGATTATGTAGAACATAAATTCGTTGATCTCAACGGTGATGGCTCAAATGAAATGCTGATGTACTTAACAGAAGGGGCATCACCTTATGTTTTTCATTATTTATATGTTTTTGACAGGACAAGGAGCGCCAAGCCGCTTTATATGCTTCAAAACGGCGAGGTTGATACTTCGGTTTATGGAAAACCGCTTCTTTCAGTGAATTCAAGGATGTCGCCTGCGGTACTTGGACTTTGGTACAGCTGGTTCCTGAAATATGAAGACAATAAGCTTAAGTACTTTAAACCGGTGGATAACCGCAGCAGCGTTTTGGGTCCGGACTTTGTGAGTATCAGGGAAAACCTGGAAGAATTGAAAAATAACAATCAGATATGCGATGATTTTGCATATAATGTATTTTTTGAATATGTTTTTATAACATCCAAAATTGCAGGCGAAGAATCTGCAGCCGAAAGATTTTTCGAAGAAAATTACAAATGCGAAAATAAGAATGCATCTTTGAAACAGTTCAAAACAACAGCTGCGGAGAATTATTCATGGATAAAAGACGAAGAAAATTATTACTATACTGAATATTAACTAACTAAATACAATACAATGCCAGAAATATCAGAATACAAAGGAAACAAACTTATTTGCCTGAACCCGGGTTCAAAGTTCACGTTCTCATTCGGTTTAAGCAAAGCCAAGATGATACTTGAGAATCTTGATGCGATCAAGAAATTCGTTGATACAAACGGTGAGAGCTGCGGCGATGAAGCTCCTGCAGGCGGAGAAGGTTCTTCAGCGGAACCATTCTAGTTCATCACTTTTTTAGTTTCCCAATATTAATTTAATGTAAAATGACATTCAGGGAAAAATCTGCATCAGTCCGCACTGCCGTTAATGGTAACGGCGGTTCCAAAGGCAGTTCACCGGTTTCCAAAAAGCCGGTGTGGGAATATGCGCCTTCACCGGAGGCTAAGGACCACATTGAGATAAAACCGCGTTACGATCTCTTCATAAACGGCAAGTGGCAGGGTTCAAAGAAATATTTTGCCACGATAAATCCCGCAACTGAAGAAAGGCTGTCTGAAGTCGCATCAGCATCAAAGGATGATGTGGACAGGGCAGTGCTATCAGCAGAAAGAGCGTATAACAAGGTGTGGAGCAAAACTCCCGCCAAGGAGCGCGCTAAATATATTTTCCGTATTGCAAGGATCATGCAGGAAAAGGCCAGGGAATTTGCCGTCATAGAAACTATGGATGGCGGTAAACCTATCAAAGAATCGAAGTCTGTTGATGTTCCTTTAGCGATTGCTCACTTTTTTTATTATGCCGGCTGGGCCGATAAACTAAAATACGCTTTCCCTAACCAGTCTTTTTCACCAATTGGTGTTGTAGGTCAGATCATTCCGTGGAATTTTCCTTTGCTGATGGCTGCATGGAAGATTGCGCCTGCATTGGCATGCGGCAATACAGTTGTTATCAAATCCGCTGAAACTACACCGCTGACGCTTTATAAATTAGCTGAAGTTATCCGTGAAGCAGGCCTGCCTGATGGTGTTGTTAATATTCTGAGCGGTGCGGGAGATACAGGTGCAGCAATTGTGAACCATCCGAAAGTGAAAAAAATTGCTTTTACCGGTTCAACCGAAGTTGGCAAACTGATAATGCGCTCTATAGCTGGCACAGATAAGAAAGTTACGCTTGAGCTTGGCGGCAAGGCAGCCAACATAATTTTTGAAGATGCACCCATTGACCAGGCTGTTGAAGGCATTGTGAACGGTATTTATTTTAACCAGGGGCATGTATGCTGTGCAGGTTCAAGATTGTTTGTTCAGGAAAATGTAAAAAATCTTGTAATTAAGAAACTTAAACACCGTTTAAAGAGTTTAAGAGTAGGTAACCCGCTTGATAAGAATACCGATGTTGGAGCTATCAATTCAAGAATGCAGCTTAAAAAAATAACTGAACTTGTGAACTCCGGAATTGAAGAAGGCTGCAGTATTTACCAGCCTGAGTGCAGACTGCCTGAACGCGGTTACTTCTTCAAACCTACATTTTTTTCGAATGTAGCTCAGTCCAACCGCATTGCCAGGGAGGAGATCTTTGGACCTGTTCTTTCTGTTCTTACATTCAGAACACCAAAAGAAGCGATCGAAAAGGCGAATAATACTCAGTACGGACTTTCAGCAGGCATTTGGTCTGATAAAGGCTCTAAAATTTTCAAAATGGCCGGTCAGTTAAAAGCGGGTGTAGTATGGTCTAATACCTACAACAAGTTTAACCCGGCATCACCATTTGGGGGGTACAAAGAAAGCGGTTTTGGCAGGGAAGGCGGTTTACAGGGATTAAAAGAATATTTAAATTTCTAATTTTAAAACTAAATACAGGGAATGAGAATTAAACTCCTTTTATTAGCAGCAGCGTTAATATTTGTTTCTAATCTCACATACTCGTTTGACTCAACCCGCGTTACTTTTGATGAAGCTATGGATGCCCTGAATGCAGAAGAATATGAAACTGCAGTTGACTTGTTTACACGTTATTTAAGGATCGCTACAGGGCATGATGAAGGCTTTTTCCAGCGCGGTAACGCTTATTACGAACTTAAACAATACGATAAAGCTCTTACTGATTATTCTCACGCTTATAATATTGGGTTCCAGAAAGATGAAGTGATGTTCTACAGGATGGGTATGATCTATAAGAATAATAAAGATTATATGACTGCCCTGGAATATTTCAAAGTAGCCGTTGGTATTGATAAAAAATATACCGAGGCATATCTGGAAATGGGGAATCTTGCGCTCCTTGCCGAAGACTATAAAAATGCAGCAGAATATTACAATAAAGCTCTAAGTCTGAATCCGAATTATCCGGAGGCTTATTTTGCTCTTGGTGAAATTGATATGCGTTCATCTCAGTATGGCGAAGCGATTTCGAATTTTGAAAAAGCTGTTAAACTGGATACAGCAAACCTGAAATATTATTACCAGCTCGGGATGGCGTATAACGGCCTTAAAGATACTAATAATACTATCAAGTATCTGAACAAAGCATTAAAGATAGATCCGGGTTATGGGTTGGCTTATTACGGCCTCGCAATGGTCTATTCAGGTCTTGGTGATTATCAAAAGACAATTGATAACTATACTAAAGCAATAAATTCCAAAGGGTCAGGAATTATGCCTTATTACCTTTATACTGAGCGTGGATTGACTTATCTGAAATTGAATGATGTAAATAGCGCGCTTAAAGATTTTGACTTTGCTATCAAACTGAATGCTAATGATACTGATTCATATCTTGAAAGAGGGAAGATACTTCTTTCACTTGGAAAGGATACCCTGGCGTTCAATGATTTTTCTAGAGTAATATCCATTGATGAGCAAAATGCGCAGGCATACGCCTACCGCGGCAATATCTATATTGCAAGGCAGCAAAATGAGCTTGCGGAATCTGATTTAAGGAAAGCTGTTACTTATAATCCTAACGATACTTTAGCTCTGTTTAACCTTGGCAATTTGTTTTATGCCAAGGATGAATTCCAGAATGCTTTGAATTATTACATAAAAGCACTGAATATTAATCCAAAGTACAGCGCTGTTTTTGAAAACAGGGGAATTTGTTATTACAATTTGGGCTTTTATAAATTGGCAGCGGCAGATTTTGAGTCAGCCATGAAATATAACCCTGAATTGACAGAGAAGTTAAAGCCTTTATATATTGACGCCAAATCCAAGTAATCGTTTCACAAATAAGTAACTTGTTTAAATTTTAACTGAAAACCGGCATTTTTTAATAAAATGCTGGTTTTTGTTTATTTACTATTTCATAACCATTGTTTATCTTTGGACTATAGCAATTGATTGTTTACGTTACATTTTCATTTCGAACAAAGATTTTTCACACCTTGAGCTTCTGATTTTAGATTGGGTTTTATTAATACTATAAAAATTGAAGCGGATTCCGGAAAAAAAATATATAAACATTGGTTTTGTTGCGGCACTACTGATATTGATTTCTGTCAATATTGTAATTTACCTCAATATAAGGTTTCATTTTGAAGATGAAGCGATTATCACGAAATCACTCCTTGTTATACAATCCTCCGAAGCACTATACTCAAATATCATTGAAGCAGAAACGAACAGGCGCGGCTATTTGATAACCAGCAATGAAGAATTCCTTAAGGAGTATTTGCCATCGGTCAATTCAATTGACAGTTCTTTTTCAAATCTCAATTCCATTGTCACAGAAGAAAACGCAAAGAAAACACTTGATACGCTTAAACTTCTGATCTTCAACAGGAAAGATCTTATGCAGGAGTCACTTGAACTGCAGGAAAAACGCTCCAGGGATTACAAAGCCCAGATAGAATTTACACAAAAAGGAAAAATATACGTTGATAAGATCAAGGCGTGCATTGAAAGTATCCAATCCAGGGAAAGACAGACGCTTAATGCGAGATTGCTGGAAGCTGAATCAGGTTCTGCATATACCTTAACAAACCTGGTGGTAGGCAATTTAATTGCTTTTGCATTACTGATATTTGCTGTGATACTTCTTAACAGAAGTATAAACAAAAGAAAGATCGCAGAAATTTCTCTGGAAGAAAACCGTAACTGGCTTGCTACAACACTTGAAAGCATTGGAGACGCGGTAATTGTAACCAGCAAGATTGGTGAAATTCTGTTTATCAACAAAGCCGCCGAAGAATTAACTGGCTGGAAAAGCTCTGAAGCTAACGGTCTGTTAATTGACCATGTATTTAACATTTATAATGAAGATACAGGGAACCGTTCCCCTGATCCTATCCAGAATGTTGTTTCTAACCGCAAAGTAATAGGACTTGAAGACCATACGATCCTTATAACAAAAAGTAAATCCGAAGTTCCTATTGATGACAGCGCTGCGCCAATTATAAACGCCAATGGTGAGCTTATTGGTGTTGTTATGGTGTTCAGAAATATTTCAGAGCGCAGAAAGTCAGAAAAGGAGATCCTGAGTAACCAGAAGTTCATTAAGAGAATTGCTGATTCTCTTCCAAGTATTTTATATATATATGACCTTAAAGGACCGAAAATATCTTTCACAAATTATAAGATCGCTGAGCTCCTTGGATTTAATGCTGATGATGTAATGAAAATGGGCGAGCAGTTCTTTGAGAAATTCATCCATCCGGATGACTACAAAAAGCTGAGGTATAATTTCCAGAAGTATTATGAAGCGAAAGATAATGATATACTTATTTACGAGTACAGGATCCTTAATTCCGAGGGTAAATACAGGTGGTTCAGAAGTCATGAAGTTGTGTTTTCAAGAAATGATGAAGGAGGCGTAACGGAAATACTCGGTTCCGCGTTTGATATTACCAACAGAAAACTGCTTGAACAGGAACTTCAGAAGTACAGCGGACACCTGGAAGAACTGGTTGATAAACGCACAGGTGAGCTGCAGGCAGCAAACCTTAAACTGAAGCAGGAAATATATGAAAGAGCCAGGGCAGAAGGATTTATAATAGATGCCGAAGAAAAATTCAGAAGCCTGGTAGAGAACGCACTTGTTGGAATTTATATTTTACAGGAAGATAACTATGCGTATGTTAACCCCAAATATGAAGAAATATTTGGTTACAATAAGGGAGAGCTGCTGGGCAAAAACGCCTGGGATGTTGTTATGCCTGAACACAGGGAAATGGTAATAGAAAATATCAGGAAAAGGGTTGATAGCGAAGTAAACACAATTCAGTATTCCTTTAAAGCAATAAAAAAAGACGGTACTTTGATTGATGTTGAAGTTAAAGGTTCAACAATGCTTTATAACGGTAAACTGGCTATAATAGGGACATTACAGGATATAACCGAACGATTGCATACTGAGCAGGAGTTGAGGAATTCACGTCAAAAATTGCTACTGCATGTTGAAAGAACACCATTGGGTGTGATAGAGTGGGATATGAATTTCAGTATAGTCCAATGGAACCATTCAGCCGAAAAAATATTCGGATGGAAACAATCTGAAGTTACCGGAAAAAATGCTGAAATAATCATTCCAGAAGAAGCTAAAAATCAGGTCTCAGTTATTTGGCAGGATATAATCAGCAAACGCGGGGGTGAAAGGAGTACGAATGAAAATATCACAAAAGATGGCAGGAGAGTTTCATGTGAGTGGTACAATACACCCCTGATAAATGAATTTAATGAAGTGATTGGCGTAGCGTCTTTAGTTGAAGATGTAACTGAGCGAATGAAAGCAGAAGAGCTGCTCAGGTCTCAGCGTGAATACCTGAGAACAGTTATAGATACTGACCCGAATTTTGTTTTTGCCAAAGATTGGGATGGGAGATTTACCCTGGTTAATAAAGCTGTCGCGGAAAATTACGGCACTACAGTGGATAATCTCATTGGAAAGTCAGATGCGGATTTTAATTCAAATATTCAGGAAGTCGACCATTTTCTTAGTAATGACAGGGAAGTCATTACAACGGGTAATCCTAAATTTATCCCTGAAGAACAGGTTACTGATACCACTTCAGGAAAAAGTAGGTGGTACCAGACAATAAAAGTTCCCCTAAAAAGTTCTGATGGTTCAATGCATGTTTTGGGCGTTGCCGCCGATATTACTGCCAGGAAACTTGCGGAAGAAATTACATGGAAATCACTAAAAGAAAAGGAACTGCTGCTCAAGGAAATTCACCACCGGGTTAAAAACAATTTGCAGATAATTGTCAGCCTGCTTAAATTGCAGTCTAAGTATGTATTTGATCCGAGGGACCTTGAAATTTTCAACAAAAGCCGCTCAAGGGTTGAAACAATGTCACTTATCCATGAGAAACTTTATAAGTCCGCTGATATTTCACAGATCGATATGGGTAATTATCTGAAGGACCTGGTGGGTCACCTGCTGAAAGCTTATAATTTAAGTACTGCCAGAATTGAGTTTAATATCAATGCCGAAAATATCCTGATGTCTATTGATACAGCGATTCCATGCGGACTGATAGTGAATGAACTGATAAATAATATTCTTAAGCATGCATTCCCGGATGGCTACAATGGAAAAATTGAGTTAAATTTGCG
>CAZQYL010000059.1:0-2157 GCA_964597425.1 uncultured Ignavibacteriales bacterium
TTGTTTGGGCTCAGGATTATTTTCGATGGGGGTTCCGCTTTTTTGAAATCAGGCGCGGGCATTTGGGGTACGCAAAACAATTCCGTAAATTTTTCCCTGAATGAGAAGGTTTTTTACTTTGAATAAGAAATTGATAAAAAGTATTTTGCAGGATGTTAAGAATCAAAAACAAACCCCCATCTATATTTAACGATGGATAAGAATTAAGGAACAATCTTCATTTAATTAATATTAAAGATGATTCTCCCCCCTTTAGAAACAAGGGGGGACTAATTAAAAAGCAAATATTCCCCACTGTCAGAGCCAGTCCAATGGCTTTATAAGGGGGACTTTAAAAGCAATATGATAACATTCGGAAGATTTTCGGACAGCTTTAAACCAAAAGCTAAAATAGATGACTGGAACACCTCGGAGAGGCTTTTCCTCGAAAAGAATTACATGGCAAGCTACGAGGCGTTCTTTAAATATCTAAGTGATGATGAAGTTAAAAACGTTACCTGGAAGCGCGAGGGCGATAGAATTGATTTCCAATTGCTGCAGGGATCAAAGATCGTTCACGGCTCTATTGCGAACGGCGAGGTGATCTGCGAAGCGGATGTTGCGGTGTACGATAAACTTTCCGTGGCATTTATGCGCAGGCTTATGGAGATGAATTATTCCATGTACTACAGCCGTTACGCCATGAAGGATAACAGGATATGCATTAAGTTCGATAGCAAAATCGCCGCGGCTCCGCCGCGCAAGCTGTACTACGGCTGGAAGGAGCTTGCAACCCGCGCCGATAAACAGGATGACCTGCTGGTAGATGATTTCGTTATGCTGAAATCAACAGGCAACGGCGGCACTGAGCAATTACCCGATACTGAAAAAGAAATTAAATACAATTTTTATAAAAGCTGGCTCGATAAAACCATATCTCGCATTAATGAGCTGAACGAAGATGCGTTTTCAGGGGGGATATCTTACCTGCTGTTAAACACAGCTTACAAGCTTGACTACCTTATTGCCCCTGAAGGTACTTTGATGAACGAGCTTGAAAAAATGAGCTGGGAATATTTCGCCAAGGATAACAAACCCTACGTTGAAAAAAACCGCAAGATGAAAGAAGCCCTGCAGAAGCTGGCTGATAAGCCGAAAGAAGCAGTACTTGAAGATCTTTACAGGGTGAAATCAACTTTCGGTATTGCAAATCCCGCGCCGCACCAGGCGGTGGTTGACTTGTTTGCAAACAACCTGCAGAATGTTAAATGGTACATTGATAACAATTACCACGATATTGCCGTTGTGCTGTATGAGTACCTTGCCACATACTGTCTCTTCAGTTACGGGCTGCCAAAACCTGATGCGAAACTTTTCCATTTGCTGCTTAATATCACCAACCAGGATTACTTTACCGCGCTTGGTGTGGGTGAATCACTTTATGACGCCGCAGGCGGGAAGTTCAGTGAGCAGGTTATTAAGAGTAAGATAGATGAAATTATTAAAGAGGGTAGTGAGCTTTACCCGGAACTGAAATTCAATACGGCGAACTTAAAATTTGATTCACTGGTAAGTTTTTTAAGGACGTATGTTGCTGAGATCCAGCAGTTGAATTATAATCAGTAAGGCAAACAGCCAAACTTTCTCCCGCTTCCAGCGGAAGCAAGTCAAGAAGGCAAAAGGCAAAAAGCAAAAAAATTAATTTAGAATGATTATCCCCCACTGTCAAAGCCAATTCTAAGATTTTTAGAAGAAAACGGGGATGAAGAAAGAAAGATAAAAATTATAAATGGATACACAGCATATAATAGACCGGTTTCAGCATGTAATAATTCAGATAGCCACACCGCAGGGTACGGGAACGGGATTTTATGTAAAGAAGGAAAACCTGATAATCACCAATGACCATGTAGTTAAGGGCAATTCAGAAGCGGTGATAAGCGGAAGATCGATACCGAAACAAATGTCACCCGTATTTTTTAATGACGCGAAGTATGACCTCGCATTTATAAAGGTACCCGAAGGTATTGAGCTGCCCGATATAGATCTTGCCCCCGGGCTTGATGTAAAGGAAGGCGACCAGGTTATAGCGATAGGTCACCCCTACGGCTTAAACTACACCGCCACGGAAGGCATTGTATCAAAATCAAAACGGCTGCAGCGCGGAATAAATTATAT
>CAZQYL010000059.1:2257-6703 GCA_964597425.1 uncultured Ignavibacteriales bacterium
AACCCGGCTGAGATGCCGGGTTTTTTGTTGAAGTCATACCTGAATGTGATATTAATCGTTCCTTATAGATTTTTACAGTTCCCAAACATATTAATTTTTCCGTAATAAAATTGAAGCAATAGCTTAAAATTTTTGTAACAATTGCTTAACATCCAAACGATAACTTTGCATATCATCCATCCGTAGATAAAGTGAAAAATTTCAATTCTATTAATAATTAACAGGCATAATATTTTCTAAAGGAGAAAGACAATGCAAGGTTATTTACGTATTTTGCTTTTTGCGGTAGTTTTCCTGTTTACTTCTGCTGCTTCTTTGGCTCAGTATAAAGTAAACGGTTCGGTTAAGAACTCAGAAACAGGAGAAGCTATCCAGGGAGCGCAGATCTCGTTAACTCCGGGCTCTGCAAAAACAACTACCGATAAAGACGGGAATTATTCATTCACCGGTTTATCAAAAGGAAGTTATGTTGTAAAAGCTTCTTATATAGGTTATGAGGTCCAGACAAAAACCATTGAAGTTGCATCAGATATTACCGCGGATTTTCTGCTGCGCTCAGGAACAATTTTAACGCAGGAACTGGTAATTGAAATAAACCGCGCCAAAGACAGGCAAACACCTGTTGCTTTCACAAATGTTGACGCCAAAACAATTGACCAGAGAATAGCCGGGCAGGATGCCCCGCTGATAGTTAAAGGTATCCCGGGTATGTATGCCTTTTCCACCGATGGAGTCGGCAACGGTGAAGCGCAGATGCTTATCCGCGGATTTACACAAAACTATGTTTCTGTGATGATAAACGGAATACCTACCAATGACCCTGAATCAAATTCCGTATATTGGTCAAACTGGGGTTCGGTTTCATCCAACGCTGGTTCATTCCAGATACAGCGCGGCGCAGGTTCAAGTTTATACGGCGCAGGTTCCTTCGGTGGTTCATTCAACATAATAACCGAACTGCCCAACCCGAAGTTTTTCTATGGTGTTAATTTCGGCTACGGCGACCCGATGAATACGATGTACGGCTTAAAGCTGAATTCGGGCCTGCTGATGAAAAACAAACTCTCTCTTTACGCAAATGTTGACAGGAAAATTGCAGAAGGCACAAGGATAAGCGGAAGATACGAGGGGGTCAACTACTATTCATCAATATCCTACTTCCCTAAATCCGATATAAGCGCAAAACTTGTATTGCACGGCGCGCCGCAGGAGCACGGCTATTCATTCAGCAATACAATTGCATACTTTAAAAAATTCGGTATCACTGCAAACTCAGCACCGTTCCTTCCGAGAAGTATAGTTGAACAGCTTCCGGTGAACAAAACAACCGGTGAAGCTAATTACGGTCTGCTTGACGGAGTAAGGGAGCTTGATGATAAAGATTACGTAAATCTTTCGCATAACTTTTTCCATAAACCGCAGCTTGAAGGACATTTATCGTTTGACCTGAATAAAAACTCTAAACTGCTTACAACATTATTTTATACAGTAGGCAGGGGCGGCGGTTCAAGCATTAACGGTTCAGGTACCCTTTTCAGTTTAAGAAAAGGATTGGGCTCAAACGGCTCAACGGTTGATACGCTGGTAACAAACTATTACGGACCCGAAGGTTTTGTAAATACAGTTGGCGTTGCAGATACAATTTATCTTAAAAACGCATACCAGCGCATAAGTTACTCGCTTCACAGCCAGTACGGTTTGCTTGCAAGTTACCAGACAAAGCTTGGCAAGAGCCTTGATATTGTTGGCGGCGCTGAGTTCAGGAACTGGGTTGCAGATCACCCGGGACATTTCACAAATCTTTTCAGCAAGTCATTTGTTACACAGTCATACGCCGCAGATACGAGCACAACTCCGGGAGTTGTAAAGATAGCTACATTCAGCCGGAGGGTAAAACAGGGTGATCTTGACGGTCCGAACGACCTTGGAAATCCTTTCAGCTGGAATTTAGCCAACAATGACCCTACATACGCAACACAATACAGAAACTACCGCGGCGAAACGCCGCAGATAACCTTGTTTGCGCAGGGTAATTACTTAATGAAAGACCTGAATATCATGGCTTCCATTCAGTACGTATGGTACAAATATAAGCTGGTAGAAAACATGCCCAGCGAGAACTCGATAGGTAAACTGCTTACTTCAGCTGAGGCTACTGCACTTGGTTTGGTTGATTCGACAAATGAAGGACCTAAGAACGGGAAGTTTTATATGCGCGGTACCAATAACCGTTTTTATGAATTTAACCTGGTGAACGAAGACCGCTCAAGAGGGTTTTTCCAGCCAAAGATCGGTTTGAATTACAATGTATCAAAGAACGTGAACGTGTTCGGTAATTTTGCTCATGTAGAAAGATTTGTTGATCTTGGTATATATTATAATCAGGGCAGGGTTGACCCTAATGTTGAAGATGAAAAATCAGACCAGTTTGAGTTTGGTCTCGGATGGACATCTCCCGATCTGACAGCGAAGATAAACGGTTATTACATGCTCTGGAAAAATAAATCAGCAAGGATACAGGATATTTCGCAGGCAGGTTTGCCGGGTTATGACAGGAACGGTTTCAGAAGTGAACTCGTAGGCGCTTCAGAGCATAAAGGAATTGAATTTGAATTTACAGCCAGCCTTGATAAATTAATAAAAAAAGTTAAAGGAATAGGGATAAAGGGCTCTTTGACATTTATGGATAATAAATGGCAGGACGTACTTTCAAGTGTACTTACCGATCCTATTACCGGGAAAAGGAGAGCGTTCAACACAGGAGCACTTAATTCGGATGGTAATGTTGATACATTATTCTTTGATGAATTAAACGGAACGCACGTTGCAAGCGGTCCGCAGTTAATGATATCAGGCGGCATCAATTACAATTACAAAGGATTTTTTGCAGGCGCCGATGTGAATTTCTACGGAAGAAATTACCTGCTTGACGGTGATTCATACCTTGCCGTTGAAGGTGAGTATCTTGGACAGAATTCCGCAGGGAAAGACCTGTTTAAATCAACATATGATAACCAGCTTCCCACTGCAACCATTTTTGACGCGTATGCTGGCTACAATTATAATCTTTCAAAATGGTTCAAGGGACAGATATCGATACAGGTATTAAATCTTGCGGATACAGATTGGTACGCAGGTGCTGACAGGTTTGGCATAATACCGGGTTTAAAAAGAACTTTAAGATTGAATCTTAGCGCGGGGTTATAAATTTTTATATTTCCGGGCTTACTAGCAGCAAATCCTATAATGTTACATCAGTTTCAAAAAGGCGGAGCGAAATTGCTCCGCCTTTTGTAATTTTGAAATTTAAAGCATTTTAATACATAAATCCTTATTTTTGGTAAATTAACAGCTAAATTTTCATTAAATAGAATATGAAAAAATATATATCATATTTGTTATGTTTATTTGTACTTTCGGGCTCGGCATTATCATGCACAAAAAAGAGTGATGATACCGGGAAGAATGATAAGTCACAGCAAACAGGTGAAGTATCACAGAACAAATCAGCCGGCCGCACTATTAGCGATACTGTTTTCTTCGGGAGGTGGGATGGCAAACGTGTAATAGTGGATGATTACTATAAATACAATTCCAATGAGTCACTGCGGGATTCAACCGGCGAGGGGTACGATAAATACGGATCGAGACTGAAGGATATCATAAGCAAATACCAGAAGTATGATGAGAAGCAGCAGGAATACTTTTTTGAAGATTTTAAGCCTGAGTTTGCCGATTACACAAGCTTTAAAAAAAGCGATAAAGTGTATGTTTCGGCATCATCCGGCGTATATACTGCGGAAGTTACGGGTTACTATATCAACATGGATGATATGATAGGTGCCGGTACGATATTTTACGCGATGGTTACTCCAACCGCGGGAGCAAAGTTTGATGAAAATGAAATTGTTGTGTGTTCCTTCAATAACAATATGAGCGCGGTAAACAGAAAAGGCGTTACAAATCAAAGTGTAATAGATGATTTCAAAAAACTAGTAATGCCGAAGCTTAAAGGTGTAACGGTATCTGAATATAACGATAAGGGCGAACCAAGAACCGTACCGCTTACAAAAATATCAAATGAAGATATTAAAATATTTGAAGGAAGCTTTACGGGCAAAGGTAAAGGTGAATTCCTTGTAAGCGTAAGGCTGCAGAATGATTTCACGAATTTCACATCGTTTATATATGTTATGGATGGCGAAGGCAAAGTGATCTCTGAGTTCATTCCATTGGCTGTGAATAACTTCACTTTCAGCATGGCCGAAGGCGTTGTTGATATGAACGGCGACGGAGTGCTTGAGGTAATAACTTACGATGGTTACTACGAAGGCGGCGGATACAATCTGAACAAATATAACGGCGGCCTCTGGAAAGCGCTGACGACAGGATTTGTGTTTGGAGTCTGACAACAATTAATAATGAGTAATGAGTAATGAGTAATGA
>CAZQYL010000059.1:6803-9976 GCA_964597425.1 uncultured Ignavibacteriales bacterium
TAATGAGTAATGAGTAATGAGTAATGAAAAATAACTTCAAAATAATTGTACAGAAATGTTTTTTATTAATTATTGTACTTATATTAATTGCATATATTACTTCAGGATGCGGCAATAAACAAAACAGCGAATTAACCGAAAAAAAAGTTGCTGCGGTTGATATGGAAGGCTGGTATTCAGGTAACGATCATGGTGATTATGTTATCGGAAAAAGCGAAGCTTTGCATGACGGAAAATCCGTATTCTATCTCCGCTCAACAACTAAAATTGATTCCGGTTTCGGCAATATCATAAAGAATATTTATCCCGCGGATTATTTTGAAAAGCGTATAAAGCTTACCGGTAATATCAAGGTAAACAGTATATACGGATATTCAGGCATGTGGATGAGAGTTGATGGCGGTCACACCGGGAAAAGTTATTTCGGTTCTACTCTTTCATTTGATAATATGGAAAACAGGTTAATAACAGAAGCAACTGACTGGAAAAAATTCGAAATTGTTCTGGATGTACCAAAGGAAAGCCGGATGATCTTTTATGGTTTTTATCTTTCGGGCAGCGGTGAGGTTTCAATTTCGGATTTTACAGTTACTGTTGTTGGCAACGATGTACCCACCACAGATATATCGCGGAAATAAAACCAGGAAATTCTAATTTATAAAGACTACTAAATTAATGGGAAAAATTAACAGAAGGCAGTTCATGAAGCTTGCGGGTTCATCGCTTGCTATCGGTGCGATGGGATCGGCGTTCCCTTCACTATACAGGTTCAAAGAAATTGCCGGCGGACTTAATAAGTTCGATCACGTAGTTGTGCTGATGATGGAAAACAGGTCGTTTGATAACCTGCTTGGATATCTGTACACACCTCAGAACCCGCCGCCGAACAACCAAACATTTGAAGGCGTTGCATATCATAACCTTTCTAATCCTATTCCGCCGTATGCTGATTCATCTTTCATGGGAAGCGTTCCGGTATATAAAGATTCCATAATGAATAATCCCAATCCTGACCCGGGTGAAGAGTATCCGCATATGAACACATCGCTCTTCGGCACGGTACTGCCTGATACTAACCGCTTTGTTGATGCATGCGATATGGTGAGTCCATGGAACCTGCCGGATACCCTGCCAGCAACCTATCCCATGAACGGATTTTTGACAGACTATATAAATAACTTTAAGGCAACACAGGGCAGAATGCCGACTTACAGCGAGTATAAAATAATCATGAGCTGCTTTCCCCCCGAAGTTGTGCCTGTATTAAGTACGCTTGCTAAAGGGTTTGCAGTTGCCGATCACTGGCACTGCGCTGTACCATCGCAGACATTCTGCAACCGCTCATTTCTGAACAGCGCGCAATCGAACGGGTTTGTTACAAATTCCTGCCCCGATGGATATACCAAGTGGCAGAATAATACATCAGAAACAATATTTGAGCGCCTTCAGAACCGCGGAAAGAACTGGAAGCTGTATTTTGATCATCTTGATGTATTCCCTATGAGTATGCTTATTCATTTTAACGCCCTAAGGCAGTACGCGCCAACACATATCTGCGGCATGGATTCATTTTTTGATGACTGCCAATCAGGCAGGCTGCCGGAATATACGTTTATAGAACCAAGGATGATGTTCTTCCATAACGATGAGCACCCGCCGGCACCGCTTATCGGGAATGAAGCTATCACAATTTTCCCGTCATCGGTCACACCGGGCGAAAAGCTGATACACAAAGTCTATAACGCCATTAAAAATTCACATAGCTCTGTTGGCAACAACTGGCAGAATACACTGTTTATAATTACGTTTGATGAAGCGGGCGGAACTTATGACCATGTTCAGCCGCCATCAGCTGTTGCGCCGGGCAATACTTCGGTTAATGAAATGGATTTCGATTTCAAAAGGCTTGGCATAAGGGTTCCTGCAATACTGGTATCGGCTTACATCAACAGCGGGACAGTTATCAACGATCAGCTCACGCATACATCCGTGATAAAAACGTTATCGAACAAATGGAATCTCGGGAACCTGACGCAGCGCGATCTTAATTCGCCATCGCTTGAAGGTTACTTAACCCGCTCAGAGCCCCGCAATCCAACTGACTGGCCAAGCACAAACCCAAGACAGGAAAAAGTACTGGGCGATAAGGATTTCTTCCTGGATAAACCGCTTACAGGCTTCCAGAAAGATTTTATCGGGCTTGCAAACTCACTTGCCAACGGCTCTAACATGGTTCCATCGGGCATAAACACAATTGGCGAGAGCCTATCATTTTTAAAAGAGATAATAAAAATTTTAAAGGTATCATACTCATGTTAAAATACAGATTGCCGTTTTTATTTCTGATATTGTTCACCTCCATTGTATATTCGCAAAGGATAAAGTGGGAAGAAACTTTTATAGATAAAGATATAAGCAGCCGCGGGTGGAAACTTGTGAATAACGATAACGGCGCTGCCGATATTGAGCTGTATTCCGCCTTCGAGCTTTTCGGGCTGGGAAACCAGGCTGCGCATGCCGGTAATTATTTTTTTAAGCTTGGATTTGAGAACCTGAACCGGTTTAATATGATAGATGACTGGATCATAACCCCGAAACTTTTTGATATTCACGAGGGTGATTCAATTTCATTTTGGTGTGGTGCGGTTGACGGGCAGTTTAAGGATTCGCTTAAAGTATGGATCTCAACTACAGATGACAGCGTGCGGAGCTTTACTATGATAGATTATTTCAAAGTTCAGGGACCCGTGGGCAGCTGGCATAAAAAGGCATATGACCTATCGCAATATGCAGGCAAAAGCATTTATCTTGCGGTGAATTATTACATAAAGGATGCCGGCGCATTCGGGCAATCATCTGATGTAGTGTGGATAGATCATTTTACATTAACGGGCAAAGGATTTGGGAGTGTTGAGCCTGCTGAATACAGGCTGTACCAGAATTTCCCCAACCCGTTCAACCCGACTACGGGCATCAGCTTCAGCATTGCAGCGGATTCACGGGTAACAATAAATATATACAACACGGTAGGTCAGCTGGTAAGGCAGCTTGTTAATGCTGATTACAAAAAGGGCACCTACACAATTAATCTGGATGGCTCAGATCTTGCAAGCGGAGTATATTTTTACAGAATAAATGCGGGTGATTTTAGTGATGAGAAGAAAATGGTGTTG
>CAZQYL010000059.1:10076-11240 GCA_964597425.1 uncultured Ignavibacteriales bacterium
AAATTAATTCCTTATGAAATTAATTAACTAAACCATTGTTTTTGGGTCAGACAAATTAGAACTATCTTTTCATTAAATGCATTTTTATTTATGAAAGGAGAAGTTAGCTATGTTAAACAAACTCATTTCATCATTAATGTTCGTTTTATTTATTTCGGCTGCTAACGCACAGAGTACCGGCAGTTCAGATGCTGCTTCACTGAACAGGAACATCAATTCAAGCGGCGGTTATGCACAATCCACAGCAGTGATCGGGTATCCCCCGTACAGCGATGTGTGGATAATGCACAGCTCCGCACCGGGCAGAAGCACTGCTGCAGAAACACATTACGTCTATCACGGTCTGTATTATTACGCAGTACTGCCGGGTGAATCATACGATCCATATGCAAAATACATTTCAGTGCATGACAGGTGGTATGATCCCACAGCAGATGCGGCAATAGCGGAAGTTCCCGCAAAGCCTGATTTTGTGGTGTATAAAAATTACGTAAGACCCTCTGACAGGGAAGATGTATTTGTAAATTATCTTGAACCGGCACCTGTGATTACAACAAGAACCAACACGATAGTTGCTCCGCATGGTGTGAATTATTATAAGCCGGTTGTTGGTAATGATAATGTGCCGATTCGTGACTTCAGGACTGATATATGGCAGTATAAGGACTACACTGAAAAAAATACTGCAGCAGGATATGAAGTCTATAATATGAGCGCATTATTCACTGAAGAAGAAAGTGATTAAGAAGAATTAATCATCATCTGTAAAGAAAACAGCATAGCAGCAAACCGAAATGAAACCAAAACCCCGGGGCTTGAAAGAGCTTCGGGGTTTTTTTATGTTCGAGGAGATATTTCAAGCAAAGCCCTTCCTCCCTTCCTCCCGCTATGCGGAATTAAGGCGCGGCACTCGGTGTTTTAAGGCGTAGCGCTAAGACGCAAAGAAGTGGTGTCGGGAATGCCTGCCCGGCTCAGACGGGTACCCGACACTCGACAGTTACTTCAGAGTACTTCGCCTTCCAGATCATAATCTTTCGCTTTGGTGATCTTCACTGTGGCGAAATCGCCGGTGCGGAGGTAAACTGTTTTTTTGTCCGACCGGAGGTCGGACGCTACAAAAGCATGAATGTATACCTCGTTATCAACTTCGGGGCTGTCGTATTC
>CAZQYL010000060.1:0-11232 GCA_964597425.1 uncultured Ignavibacteriales bacterium
GTGAGGCTTTGGGGCGAAAAGGTTTTCGGGGATTTTCCCTTCTTTGAATCAGCTTTTCTAGGAGGCTCCAGGTTACTGCGCGGTTTTGCGGCTGAAAGATTCGCCGGAGACGGTGCTCTGCTGGGCTCTGCAGAATTGAGATTAAAGCTTTTTGATATGAACTTACTTCTTCCGGAAACAGTTGGTATATTTACTTTTGCTGAAACGGGAAGAGTCTTTGTTGATGGCGAAAGTTCAAACCTTTGGCATACCGGATACGGCGGGGGATTGTTTATGTTCTTATTGAACAGGGATATCACTTTCAGGTTTACTGTTGCAAGATCAAAAGAACGCGAAAAGGTCTTCTACTTTGGAACAGGATTTACTTTCTGATACTTAAAATCCATATGTGATACTAAATCCGTTGAATGCAGGGGAAAATGAAAATCCTCCGCCTTTTTTCGTTTTACGTTTTACTTCATTTTCTCTGTCACGCTCTCTGTGAATAACAAACATCGATGAACCGAAGCCAAGCGCGGCACCGAAAAAAATATCGCTGAACCAGTGTTTATCATAATGCAGCCTTGCATAAGCCGTTAAGGCGGCAAAGGAATACAAAATACCTCGTGCCCACCATGTATCAATTTGTTCAGCCAGTATTGTTGATGTTGCGAATGCAACAACTGTATGACCTGATGGAAATGACTGGGTATCACCTGCGGAATTAAACCATGAAAATTCATACTGATTTCTCTCAGAAGTAAAAGGCCTGTGCCTGCCCGTTGCGTACCTGAGCGCCATTGTTACCGTACCGGAATAAACCAGTGACTGTATCAGCATTCTGCCGGTTTTTCTTAACTCGCTTTCCCTTGCAAGCAATCCTATTGTATATAAAGCACCGGCAAATATTGAAGGATACTGCACGTATCCGTATGCAGTCGGACCGTCAAGGAAGGTTCCGTTATATGATGAATATCCCTGCACTGAAAACTGTTTGCGTATATCTTTATCTAGAGTCGATGAAAGTACTGTTCCCCCAACTACTGCCGAAGAAATTATCAGGTTCTTACTGCTACTGAATGGCGCCAGGAAATATGCTCCCCAGTCGGCAGCAAAATATTTAAGATCATAGCCAAGATCCTGCATTATTGTAGTCTTTTTGGGCTTAAATGTTCTTTTTGTAAAAGTGGAGTCAGCTTTCACAGTTAAATTCATAAATATAATAAGTATCGCTGCTCTAACAAGTAATTTCATCAAATTTACTGAATTAATATTTACATAAATTATTTATAAATTAATGGGTTTTAAAATTTAAGACAAGCATATAATTAATAGATGTCATTCAAAGTAAACACAGCCCAAAAGCTCAAGAATATTCTTTATGTAACATTGCTGGGGGGAACAATTGGTCCGTTATTTACCTGTATTGCTTTCGGGTTTAGTATTGATAGGGCTGTTAAAGGACTGGTTGCCGGTGTGCTTATTTCATCATTAAGCGCTTACTTTGAGACTTTCATTTTCAGAGGGAAATTAAAGAAGCTAAGGTTTTCTTTTATTCTCCTTTTGAGATCTTTAGCTTACATTTCTATCATTTCTTTTTCTGTATTAATGGTTTGGGTGGCACATGAATCAATGCTGAATAACAGGGGAGTAATTGATACAATACTAACTGATGATTTCATTAATTTTATTACAACTACATTTCCATACATTTTTCTTTTTGCATTTTCATTCAGTTTTCTTATGAATTTTCTGATCCAGATAAATGACCTTCTGGGTAAAGGTGTATTACTAAGCTATATCACAGGCAGGTATCATAAACCAAAGATCGAAGAGAGATTCTTTATGTTCCTTGATCTTGAATCTTCAACAACTATTGCTGAAACCATTGGACCGGTTAAGTACCACGAGTTTATGAACAGTTATTTTTTTGATATCAACGACCCTATCATAGAATCAAAAGGCGAAATATACCAGTATGTTGGAGATGAAGTAGTAATAAGCTGGAAGAAGAATAATGGCGTGAATAACCTGAACTGCATAAAATGCTATTTTGCTATCAGGGAAAAGATCGATTCACTGCATAAGAAATATATAAGAGATTTCGGGCTGATACCCGGATTTAAAGCCGGTCTGCATTTTGGTGAAGTTGTGATAGGTGAAGTAGGCGATTCACGGAAAGAGATCGTGTTCCACGGGGATGTTATGAATACAGCATCAAGGATACAGGGTCAGGCCAAGGTGATGAATAAGCAGCTTCTCATATCTGAAGATGCATTACAGCATCTCGATCTGGAAAACAGATTTAAGGCAGCGGAACTTGGCAGATTCAAATTAAAAGGCAAAGAAATTGAGACTGTGATTTACGAAGTATCCCTTTGAATTTATTTAAAACTCTTCATATATTCATAGATCTCGTATTGTGACCTGTGTTCAGATGTACTTTCAGTTTTTCTGTAAACATTCGTTTGTTTTTCGTCTATTATCCTTGCCTTTACATTATCACTCAATTTTATGTTTACAATATGTTTTATGATATTTTTCAGGTCATTATCATAAACAGGGAATGCAACTTCTATCCTGCGGCTTAAGTTTCGTTTCATCCAGTCTGCACTGGATAAATAGATCTTTTCATTTCCGCCATTGTTAAAAATATATACCCTGTCATGTTCAAGAAATCTGTCGATAATACTTATTCCCCGGATATTTTCACTCATAGCTTTGATCCCAGGTATCAGGCAGCAAATTCCGCGGACGATCATGTTTACTTTAACGCCTGCAAGGCTAGCTTCATAAAGTTTTTTTATTATTCTTTCATCTTCAAGGCTGTTAAGCTTTATAGTAATTGCCGCAGGCTCACCTCTTTGAGCAAAGGCAATTTCATTTTCAATCATGGCCTGGAAACCCTGCCGCATGCCGTAATGCGCTACCAGCAGGTGTTTGAACTCGAATTCGGTAACATTGCCTTCAAGCGCCTCGAAAACCTTTTCAACTTCATCTGTAATATCAGGGTTAGCTGTAAAGAAACCATAATCGGTATATAACCTTGCTGTTTTTTCATTGAAGTTACCTGTGGAAAGATATGCATAATTTCTCAAGGCATTGTTCTCTTCGCGTGTGATCAAAGCGATCTTAGCGTGAACTTTCAGACCCGGCAGACTATAAAGCACTTTTACCCCGGCTTTCTGCATTTCCTCCGCACTTTTGATATTTATTTCTTCATCAAACCTTGCTTTTATTTCTACAAATGCTGTAACATCTTTTCCGCGGTGCGCTGCTTTTATGAGTGCATTAACTATCTTGGAGTCTCTTGCTACCCTGTACTGAGTGATCTTGATTGATCTTACCGCGGGATCTTTCGCGGCCTGTTCAATTGCATTTATTACATAGTCATATGACTGGTATGGAAAGTATAACAACTGGTCATGTTCGGATGTTGATTCGAAAATATTTTTCTTCAGATCAAGTTCTTTGGATTTAAGCGGTTTCATCTCCGGGTAATTCAGCTCCTTTATTCCCGGGTTGGGAAATGTAAAGAAATCGCTGAAGTTATGATATTTCCCGCCGGGGTACAGATCTTCATCCGATAGCAGCAGGGCTTCCTTAAGGAAATTAAGAAATGCAGCCGGCATTGATCTGTCATACAAAAATCTTGAAGGGGCACCGCTTGAACGTTTTGCCAGGCTCTTTTTCATTTTGTCCAGCAGGTTACCTGAAAATTCATCCTCTATATACAATTCAGCGTCTCGGGTAAGTTTTACTGCATATGATTCATGTACATTGTAACCATAGAAGATATTCGGCAGGAAATACCTGATTATATCATCAAGGAACATTACATAATTATTATTGCCAATTTTGGGAAGTAAAATGAACCTATCGATATGGTTTGTCGGGATCTCAACAATGGCTGAAAGATACCTTTTGTGCTTAAGTTGTTTATCGGTACTTCCATTCTGTTTTGAAGAGAGCTTAACGGCAAGATACAGCCTTTGGTTACGCAGGAAAGGGGTAATTTTCTTTCGCGCAATTATCATAGGCATAATGTGAGGCACAACCTGTGAATTGAACAATTCAGATATGAACTCCTTCTGAACTGAACTTAGCTGAGTGTGATCAACAAGAAATATATTGTTTTGTGCCAGCTCAGGTTTTATTATATCTGCATATACCTCGCCATACTCTTCCTGCATTTTTACAACTGTCTTATGCAGTTTTTCAAGCAGCTTCTCTACATCAAACTTAAGTTCTTTTTGCGTTTTTTTCTTAAGGTCAAGCAGTGATCTTAATGACGCTACCCTTACACGAAAGAACTCATCAAGATTTGATGAGAATATCGCAAGGAATTTGATCTTATCATATAATGGCGTTGAAGGATCCTTTGCTTCCTGCAGCACGCGATGATTGAATGAAAGCCAGCTTAATTCGCGGTTAAAAAATTTATATTCCATGTTTAAACATTTTTGGATAGATGAAGTATTCCAGTTTTCCTTTTTCTTTTTTTATACTTTCCCAGTTCCCGAAATCAAATCTGATCTTTACAATTCCGCAGGTAGGGATATTCTCAATATCCGAGCCGCTGATATAATTGGCAAAATCAGTAATTCCATAATTATGACTGAAAAGCATAATTGTCTTATACTTTTTACTGCACTTTTTCAGAACGCTGATGAAATCATTTACACCAGGCATATAAAGGTTTGTATCTACAACAATATCCCTCTGGCTGTAGCCCAGTTCACCTGATATTAGTTTAGCGGTCTTAAAAGCTCTTACAGCCGGACTTGAAATGATCAAATCAGGGTTTTCTTCTCTGTTTTGAAGCATTCTGCCCATCATTGGAGCATCATTTTTACCCCGCTCATTTAAAGGGCGGTCTTTATCATTTAAGCCGGGCTCAGCCCAGCTTGATTTTGCATGTCTGCATAGAAATAATGTTAACATAAGAATAACAAAATTAACTAAATAAAAATTATAATAACACTGAATTTAAAATCACAATTAGTTAAATTTGTTAAGATGGCAAAAGAATTGTTAAGAAAATTCAGAATACCCTTTTTGCTTTTATTTATAGTATTGGTATCCGGTACGACGGGATATTGGTTTATTGGAGACGGAAAGTACTCTGTGCTGGATTGTTTTTACATGACTGTTATTACAATCCTTACAATCGGTTATGGTGAAATTATCGATTTAACAAATAATAACTGGGGAAGGCTTTTCACCATTTTGATAGCATTTACGGGAATTGGTACGGCTACATACATCATTTCAACATTTACAGCTTTGATAGTTGAAGGACAGTTAAAGGAAACATTCAAAAAAAGAAGAATGGAAAAGAACATCAAAAAGATCAGCGATCATTACATAGTGTGCGGAGCCGGCAGAGTAGGCTCTGTGATCATTCATGAACTTTATACAACAGGCAGAGCCTGTGTTGTTGTGGATAATGATGAGGAAATTATTCAGATGGTAACAGATAAGTATCCCGATATAATTGCAATAGCAGGCGATGCTGATATTGAAGAAGTACTTGAAAGGGCCGGTATTAAAAACGCTGCAGGGATATTTGCTGCTACAGGAGATGATAACCAGAACCTTGTTATAAGTTTAACCTCTAAGTATATCAATCCTAATGTCAGGGTTGTAGCCCGCTGCCTTGAAGCTGCAAACCAGCAGAAGATGAAAAAAGCAGGTGCGGATACAGTTATTACCGAAAACTTCATTGCCGGTATGCGAATGGCTTCTGAAATGGTGCGTCCTACTGTGGTTAATTTTCTTGATAAAATGCTGGCTGATAAGGATAAGAACCTGAGGGTTGAAGAGATCCTGATGAAAGAAAAATATTCCGGAATGAAAATTTCCGAACTTGATATGCGCAGGTTCCAGGATACACTTATACTTGCCGTTCTTGATGACAGTAAGTGGACATACAGTCCCAAAGGTGATTATGTGCTGAATAATGGATGCAGATTAGTTGTAATAACTACCCCTGAAGAAAGGGAAAAGCTGGCAGAACATTTCCAGAATTGAAAAACAGTTCACTTAAGCAAGTCAAACGATGTTGTGTGTGATTCCGGATTAAGAATAAACGCAATTGTATAAGCAGCTACAGCAATTATCAGCCCGTACATAAATATATTATAACAGATCCTCAGATACTTATATTTCCTGCCCAGAACCTGCCCAAGAAAATAAAAATCCTTGACCATGCTTCCGTACAGGTAATCCTTATCATGCATTAACTGATCCATGCCCCATTGAAAATCTCCCAGCGGCATATTAAAGAAATTCCCGAAGAATAAAAGGTTGGTTTTCTTTTGTTCAATATCAAGCTTAGTAAAAGTACCCGAAGTAATGCTGGGCCTGGTAACAAATACTGCAAAAATTATACAGGTTAAACATACTGCGAGCATTATAAAAGTAGGAATAGTGAGGTAGGGATATTCAACAAGTTTTCGAAGAAGAGTTGTTACTATAATACCTATTATCAGTGTATTGATACTGATCATAATATTAGCTTTGCTGTCAGCCATCGCTGAAAATTCAACATGAGTTCTGACAGTATTGCGGAACATTGTCTCTATTCCGCGCTCTGCAACTTTTGCAGATTCTTTTTTGAATGCTATCTTTTCTTTTTCAACCGCCAGTTTCTCTTCATCTTTTCTTGAATGAATTTTCTGCTTTTCAAGCTCCAGTTTCTGCCTGTCAAACTCAAGTTTTGCCTTTTTACCGGCATCTTCTTCAGCCTGCTGAAGCAGTTTCTTGTATGTCTTCTGGGCTTTCAAAAGATTTAAAGCCTGTTGTGGTTCAAATTTCCTGCGTGAATACTGAGTAAAGAATTTGTGAGTCGAAAGCAGCTCTGAGCTTTGCCTGTACCATTCGGCGTCAGTTACCTGTCTTATTCCAAGAGATTCCCATTCGTTTCTGAGTAAATCAGAGTAATCAAAGAAGTCTTCACGCCCAAAATGGATAAGGTCAGCATCGCAAATTACCTGTTCCGGCAAACTTTGCGGAAGCTGCGGCATCTTTGTTGAATTGATACAGCTCAGCACTTTTGATGTTTTGTCGGGATCATAGTTATGCTCATTCAGAAAAGACCTCGCAATTTCAATGCCTGCATCTTCGTGTCCCTGGTATGATACGGTATAACCTGAATCATGGAACCATGCGGCTATTGTAACGATCTCAAGCTCAGAATCATCCAAACCTGACTTCTTACCGATCTTACGTGCGTTGTTAACCACATCCATTGTATGGGCAAAGTTATGATACATCATGTTTGGTGAAAGTTTTTCACTAAACAGTTCTGAAATGAAGATCTCGGCAGATTTTAAAATATCGTGATGAGGCATATTTATTGTAAATTCCTGTTTAAAATATCCTTATTAAAAGAATTATTCAATATAATACAGCGTGGCTGATAAAATGCTAAGGTTTCAAAAAAACCCTGATATCAATATTTTCCCAGGTCGTTTGATCAGCAATCATATAATCGATGAAATCCCTTGAAATACTGTATTCATCTCCATCTTTGCGGTATCTGTAAACCGGAATACTGAGACAATTATTTACCGTATCTTTGTAATCTTTCACCTGCTTAATACCGGCAATTGATTCAATTTCCTTCAATGTAACATCATCATCTACAAAGGGTGAACCCTCAAGGTAGCTGCACCATACTATCAATGCTTTTGGGGTATTGTTAAGATTAGTCTGCGATAGCAGGGTGAATTTCTTTCCGCCTGTTTGTGATTCATCAAGTGCATTTGCAACCTGGTGCATGTTTGTGATAATTTTATAGTCAGGATAGTGATCCTGTGCAAAGGCTGTAATATCTTCAGATACTTTTTCAATTTCGAACTTATTGTGATAGGGGGTTGAGTATGGTCCCAAAATGAACATAATGAACAGTAGCACTAAACTCAGCAGAATACTGCCAACAGGCTGCTTTATCTTTGAGTAAAAGTACCCTAAACCAACAGCAGCAATTATCGCGAACGCCGGACCGACAACTGCAACATACCGCAACTGCCCTATACTGCATGTTAAATTCAATCCTTTTAGTGCAAGCAATGTCTGAACCGCAATCCCACCAAAGAAGATCAAAACCAGTATCCAGTAATCTCTAAGCTCTTTCTTATAGAACAGAATTACTGCTCCTGCAATAAAAAAGGCCGCCTGAATAAATCCGTATATTTTAGGGGAGTGCAGCAGATAGTAATACCAGTCAACCCCAACATCAATTTTAAGCAGCCTGGAGTGCAGGGTCATATCGTAGAAGAACTGCGTTGGGTTCAGAGTAATTATAGTAGTGTATAGATACCATAAAACGGGTCCGGTAATTGCCAATACCAGAACACTGTAATTCTTTCTGTAGGCGTAAATCAGAAAGTAAATAGCACATACAAAAGAATATTCCGTGCGGAAAATAAAAATCAGAGATGAAGTGATTAAAGCAAGTTTTGGTTTATCTTTAAGGTAGTAATAAAATGATAGTACTATCAGGAATGCAGCCGGAAGCTCAGCCAGTGATGTATAAGAAATATTAAATAACACAGGCTGAAAGCCCAGAACCGGAATTATCCATTCTGCATAAGGAATATTTTTCTCTTTAAGTATCTTATAAGCAAAGTAAACTGTAAGCAGGAATATAAAGGCTGAAGCGATCTGTACCCCTATTAAACCAAACTGGGCGGGAAGTGTGAACAGAAGTACACGTCCCATTCTGTGCCATGCACCGGTGCTTTGCGAAAATGAATCAAAAAAGTGCCTGTTATAGTTGAAATGGCTGGAATCATCTATAAAATAGAAACCGTCTGAATTGAATATCCAGATAGCCTGAACAACTATCAGAACTATCCAAAAGATGTATTTTCTTGTTTTGCTTTCCAATAAATGTGTTTAGTCTACAAAAATACTTCTATAATAAATGCTTATCAATGAATTAATTATGTGTTACATAAGAACTTTTTTATATAGTTAATTATTGATAAATTAGAACATATACTTAATTCAATGAAATTAAATTATCATAATTACTTCAGGCTGCAATTACTGCAGTACGATCAGCAGAACATAAGCTATAATCACGGGTATCTCATGTGCTATGAGGAGATTAATGGAGATGTTTTATTCTAGATAACTCATATAAAATATTTATCTCGGATGAAGAATTGACCCTGCTGCCTTTTAAAGCCGTTTATTTTGAAAAGCATAAAACACTGCTTGTTTCTGATATTAATTTAGGCAAGGTTGGTCACTTTAAGAATTCACCAGTCGCTCTTCCTGACGGGCTTGCCGAAACAGACCTTGTTATACTTGATAAAATAATCAACAGCCTTGAGATAAACGGAATTTTCATATTGGGTGATCTTTTTCCGAATAATGAAAATTTCGATATGAGGTTATTTGTTGCCTGGAGGGAGCTGCACCAGAATATAGATATTAACCTGGTGAAGGATAATATTGACCTCATGTCGGATGAAGTTTACGCTAATTTCGAAGTACGTCTGCATAAAAAGTATTATCTATGGAACAGATTCCTTTTTACTCATAAACCGCTTGATAAAGATGCTAAATTGAGCGGCTGCGACTATGTTTTTTGCGGTTACATAAATCCTGGTGTTAATATTAACGGCAGCGGGAGACCGCTTATGAACCTTTCCTGTTACTTTTTTGACGAAAAACAATGTATACTGCCGGCATTTGGTGCACCCAACAGAAAAAGCCTGGTTAAACCATCATTGAAAGAAAGGGCCTATGCCATTTCAGAAAACGGAAATGAACCGGTAGTTTTAAAAGTTGATAAAATGTAAAAATCCCGCATTAATAGCGGGATTTTTTTTAAATATTGAGCTAGCGACCGGGATCGAACCGGTGGCCTGCGCATTACGAATGCGCTGCTCTACCAGCTGAGCTACGCTAGCTTTTCAGACTTCAAAGATCACCGGGACATTTGAAGTCTTATCAGAATTAATACCTGTACCACTCAGCTTTGAACGGTCCTTCAACTTCAACTCCGATGTACTTAGCCTGCTCAGGTGAGAGTTTTTCAAGTTTAGCTCCAACCTTTGCAAGATGAAGCCTTGCGACTTTTTCATCAAGATGTTTAGGAAGCACATACACTTTATTTTCATAATTTGTATGGTTCAGCCAAAGTTCAATCTGCGCAAGCACCTGGTTGCTGAATGAATTTGACATCACAAATGAAGGATGACCCATTGCGCATCCAAGATTTACCAGCCTGCCTTCGGCAAGAATGATGATCTCATTGCCATCTACATTATATATATCAACCTGCGGTTTTATGGTTTCTTTTGTTTTGCCGTAATTTTTATTCAGCCATGCCATATCAATTTCGTTATCAAAATGCCCGATATTGCATACTATTGCTTTATCTTTCATTGATTTGAAATGCCTGTCAGTGATGATATTCAGGTTACCTGTTGCTGTAACCAGAATGTCAGCTACTTTTGCGGCTTCATCCATTGTTACAACCTGGTATCCATCCATTGCAGCCTGAAGAGCGCAGATAGGATCAATTTCAGTTACCATTACTCTTGCACCAGCGCCGCGTAATGACTGAGCAGAACCTTTGCCTACATCACCGTAACCGGCAACAACAGCAAGTTTGCCTGCCATCATAACATCAGTTGCGCGCCTGATAGCGTCTACAAGTGACTCCTTACAGCCGTATTTGTTATCAAACTTGGATTTTGTTACTGAATCGTTAACATTAATACACGGAAGTGAAAGTGTACCGTTTTTCATTCTTTCATACAGCCTGTGAACACCTGTAGTAGTTTCTTCGCTGATACCTTTGATGCCTGCAATTAATTCAGGGTAATCATCAAGTACCATGTTTGTTAAATCACCGCCGTCATCAAGTATCATGTTCAGTGGCTTATCAAATGAACCGAAGAATAAAGTCTGCTCTATGCACCAGTTAAATTCCTCTTCGTTCATACCTTTCCATGCATAAACCGGGATACCTGCCGCAGCAATAGCTGCTGCCGCGTGATCCTGCGTGGAAAAAATATTGCATGATGACCATTTTACTTCAGCGCCTAATTCAATAAGTGTCTCAATAAGCACTGCGGTCTGTATAGTCATGTGCAGGCAGCCTGCTATTCTGGCACCTTTTAACGGCTTTGAGCTCTTGTATTCTTCCCTGATAGCCATTAATCCCGGCATTTCAGCTTCAGCCAGGCGGATCTCTTTTCTTCCCCATTCAGCAAGTGAAAGATCTTT